>NZ_JBDJAW010000095.1 GCF_039649665.1 Microbispora sp. ZYX-F-249
TTAACCTGCAAAAACGGATCACGCGGTGGCAGACTCATACACCACCCCCGTGGACGTGACCGACGGGTCCTCGATGACAGCTGGCGGCAGCGGAAGGGCCAGCCGACCCTTCCCTAGCAGCTGACGTCGAATGGGAAGAGCTGCTGCGCGGTCGGCGAGTGCTGCCAGAACCGGCTGTATCCCTTGACCGTGACATACGTGCACCCGGTGCTCGAGTCGGCGCTGGAGCACGCCGTCCGCGAAGACGAGCTGCCCCCGCAACATTGGCCGGAACGTCAGGGCCACCGCACCTCGTCCTCGGCGATTCCGACCGTTCACCGCAGCCACGCAGTTCCTCGACGCAGCCCGCGCCGGCCGGCTGCACGCGCCGTACGCACTCGCCCTGCGCACCGAACTCCGCAAAGGCGAACTCCTTGGCCTCCATTGGAAGGACCTCGGCCTCACCGCCGGAACGGCCGGCATCCGCCGCTCGCTCCAGCGCACCCGAACCCGCGGCCTTACGCATCTGCCCACCAAGACCCTCGGCGTCCGAGCGTCGTATCGCGCTCCCGACCATCCGTCCGCTGACGTTGCCGCCATGGCCCGCTATCAGGCTATGACAGCACGTGCGTCAATTTATCACTCACCGAATTCCCCAAGCTCGCCAATTAGTCGCTGACGGGCAGCATCCACCTGTTCAGAGTATGAAGAATCGAAGATCGATGACAACTGCGTCTCCAACGACCCGCTAATTCTGAAAAGAGCAGACCAAACAGCGCGATCGTCGATCAGCGCCGCAAAATCTTCTCGATGCATAACGCGGTTCATCCAGTCGGATAGGACGAGCGCTTGATCGTCCGTCAATTCGATGTTCACGGATACCTCTCTTCGGATCGCAGCTCTCACGACGGCGGCGTAAGGCTACAACTTCCCATCCCGCAGCAGGTAGGTCAGCTGATCACCTGAGGATCGCCAGCCGCCAAGATACTCCCCGACATTCGGACCATCCGCGGCGAATGACGCATGTAGCCCCGTGTCATCCACGAAGTGGATAGCAGCCTGCCCCCTAAATGTACCCTTGATTTGCCGCGTTCCCGGGTTCTTCACGAGCTGCTCAATGGCACGAATGAACGATTGCCCGTTCACCTTGTTGTATGGACCCTTTACGCCGAAGTCCTCAGCATGCTTAACACCCTGGTCGCTGGTTCGCATGTAGTGATGCGGAAGTTTATCGGACGACATCCAATACGACCCACACCCGGGCCCGTCGTTGTGAACGAGTACCGGCGCGGCCCCCGCCATCACATAATACGTGTGGATGCCTTCGACACTTAGATTGTGCACACGCTGCCTGCCCACCACGCGCTGCTGGAGCGAAATAACCTTGACGTAGATACCGGCCGAAGTGCGAAGCAGAGAACCAGGCTTCACGTCTCCTGCGGGCACCCATGCCTTGACGTCTTCAATCCATAACGCGTGATTATCGGTGGCGGTAATAGTGCCGGTGGCGTTACCTCGTTTTCCATCGATATCTATGGTCAGCTTGACCAGCACTTTCCGGCCTTCACCTGCATGCGCCTGCAGGACCGAGTGATATTCGGTTTTTCCTGTCTGCGGATCTGTCGCGACAATCTGGTCGCCGGCATTCACGTCCTCGATTGGTTTCAACGACCCATCGGCCATGAGGACTTCTGTGCCAGGTACGAAGCTACAGGGCTTTACACCTCGAGGGCGCGGAAGTCGAGGCCCCGTGCCGCCAACGCCGACTCTGCCCCCTATCGGAGCTCCTTGCCATAGAGCGCTGCCTCCGGCTTCCATGTTGTCGGCGAGCGATCCCGCACCCTGATCCTTGAGCTTCTGATCCATTGCCTTGGCTATGCATACCGGATCGTCAAAAGCGCATTCCGCTCCGGGCGGTTCTTTCTTCGCCTGCTGTCCAAGGCCTCCCTTCTCCGTGGCGAGGGTATGAAGGGCCTTGTCACGCTCACGCGCGATTCTTTCGCGCTCTCGCTGCTGGCGCTGCCGCTTCTCGAACTCCTTTTGAGCTCTACGTTCCCCTTCCATGTACTGCTGGGTGATTCTCTTGCGTTCTTTCGCGGTCTTCTTGTCCCAGTCGGGGTCGTGCCATGGGCGAGGTTCGAAGCCGTCGGGGTCGGACAGGTTGACCGGGTCGCCGCCGGCGTATCCGTAGGCGTTGGTGAGTCCTGGTTTGGCGAGGTTGAGCAGCGGGTCGGGTGAGAGGAACTTGGCGATCGCGGCATCGTAGAAGCGGACGCCGAGGAGGCTGAGCCCGGTGGAGCTGTCTTCGATCTTGCCGAGGAATCCGCGGTCGGTGAATGGGAGGTCGTCGTCGCCGCGCCGTTGTCCGAAGGGCAGGTAGCGTTCGCGGCGGGCGGCTTGGGTGGTGTCGTCGATGGCCAGTTGCTCGCTGCCGGCGTTGCCGCTGAGGAGCCAGGTCAGTGTGGCGGGGGTGCGGATGGCGATTTGGGAGCCGTCCGCGGTGGTGTAGTAGCGCTTGCCTGTCACCGTGCCGGCGGACAGCTCGAGTTCCATGGCGCCGAGGTAGAGGGTGGTCTTGCCGTCGGGAGTGCGGCGGAGCAGGCGCTGGCCGTCGGCGTCGTAGACATTGTCTGTGGTTTGGCCGTCGACGACGGCCTTGGTCAGCTCGCTCAACTCGTTGTAGGTGAAGGTGGAGTGTTTGCCGTCGATGGTGCGGGAGGTCATCTGGCCGGCGTCGTCGTAGCCGTAGAAGTCGGCTCCGTTCGGCCGGGTGATGGAGGCGACGGCGTCGGGACGGACGGCGGTCGCCCCCGGGGCGGAGTAGGTGTAGGTGGCCGTCTGGCCGCCTGAGGTCAAGGAGGTGAGGTTGCCCACGCCGTCCCAGGTGTAGGACTGGGTGTAGGGGTCGATGCCGAGCCCGTCGGCTGATGCGGTGCCTGTTCCGCAGGCAGTGGCGGTGGTGGTCCATGCCTGGGTCAGGCGGTGCAGGCCGTCGTAGGTGAAGCATTCGGACTGGCCCGGCGACCCGGCGGTGGCGGCGGCCTTGTCGAGGATGCTGTTGACGGTGTCGTCGATGTTGTAGGAGAAGACGTCGTCCTGGACGGTGACCGGGGTGGAGGTGTCGGTCTTGGTTTTGGTGGTGACGCCGGTCAGCCGGCCGGTGTTCTCATCCCAGGCGAGAGTCCGGGTGATCCGCCCGTTGGCCCCGTAGCGACGGCTGGCAAGGCGGGCGGTCTGCGTGTAGGCGGTGGTGCCGACGTAGGTGGTGCCGCCCTCCAGGTCGGAGGTGACAGCCTGGGGCAGGTTCAGATCGGTGAAGGTGAAGGTGAGCTTCTCCGCCGGCAGCCCGCCCTTGGCTGGCATGCCCACCTGCGACAGGTTCCCGGCGGTGTCGTAGCCGGCGGTGAAGGTGTACGTGCCGGCCAGGGCGCCTTCGACGGCGGGGATAGTGACGCTGGAACCGGTCGGGCGGCCCATTTCGTCGTAGCCTGCCACCGCGCTGATGTAGGCGTGCCCGTTGGTGTATCGGGTGGCTGAGGTCAGCTTGCCCTTGCCTCCCGAGGCGGTGTCGTAGGCCCATTCGGCCAGCTTGGTCCCACTGTCGCGTTCCCCGGACCACGTGGCTGTCTTACGGCCGAGATCGTCATAGGAGTAGGACACCTTCTGCCCCTTGCCGTCAATGGACCACATCGGGCGGCCGGCGGTGTCGTATGACTGCTGTGAGTCGCCGGCGTCGGGGTCATGGGACGCGGTGCGGCGACCGAGCAGGTCGTAGGTGAAGGTGCGGACGTTGCCGTTGGCGTCGGTCTGCTTGGTCAGCTGGCCGTCGCGGTCGTATTCGTAGGTGGTGTCGTGATGCTGCGTCGCCTTGACCTCGACCGATTGCCAGGAGGTCCAGTCGGAGGTGGCCGCGCCTCTGATCGCACGGGCACGCCAGCGGACCTTCCATCCATCGCTCAGCATTCCGGCGGGGACGGTGACGGCGGCCTCCTTGCCGGAGGGGACTCCGCTTACGGTGGTGGTCCAGATCTGGCCCATACCGTGGGCGGTGTCCGCGGGGTCGTGTTCGACCTGGAACTCCCCGCCCAGCTGGCCACCGGCCGGGGTGCCGACCTTGGCGATCAGTACGGGCGTCAGCGTGTTGGTGGTTCCGTCCGTGACGGGCTGGGTGCGGGGGCCCTCGACGGTGAGGATCTGGGAGCCGTCGACCACGGTCACGGGCTGCCAGTCTGACCAGGCGGACGTGCCGCCGCCGGTGACGGCGCGGGCGCGCCAGCGCACCAGCCAGCCGTCGGACAGCTTGCCCTCGGGGACGGTCACCGACGCCTGTGTGCCGGAGTTTACGTCGTCGACCGCGGTGGTCCAGATGCCGCCGGTGCCGTGATCGGTGTCGGCGGGGTCGTGCTCCAGCTCGAACTCGGCGCGTACCTTGCCGCCAGCGGGGTCGGTCACCTGGGCGAGGAGTTGCGGGGTCAGCGACGCGCTGACCGTCTTGCCGCCCACGGTCTCGGACGGGGTGACCTGCAGGGTGCCCAGCACCGGGTCGGGCTGATCGACTCGTACGGTCTGCCAGTCCGACCAGGCCGAGGCGGCCTCGCCGACGACGGCGCGGGCGCGCCAGCGCACCAGCCACCCCTCACTCAGCGTGTCGCCGGGGACGGTGACGGTCGCCTGGGTGCCGGCGGGGACGTTGTCGACACCGGTGGTCCAGATCTGACCGGCGCCCTGGCCCTCGGGGGCGGCGGGGTCGTGTTCGAGTTCGAACTCCGCCCGCAGGCTGCCGCCGGCGGGGTTGGTGACCTGGGCGCGTAGCTGCGGAGTCAGCGACGTGGCCACGGTGGTGCCGTCGACGACCTGGGAGGGGGTGACCTGCAGCGCCGTCACGCCCGGCTCGGAGGGGACGTTCCCGGCATCGATGGTGGCGGCCTGCCAGTCCGACCAGGCCGAGGTGACCTGAGTGGCGGTGTTGACCGCGCGGGCACGCCAGCGGATTCCCCACCCGTTGGACAGGGCTCCGCCGGGCACGGTGACCGACGCCTGCGTGCCGGAGGCGACGTTGTCGGCGGCGCCGGTCCAGATGCCGCCGGTGCCGTGGGCGGTGTCGGCCGGGTCGTGCTCCAGCTCGAATTCGGCCCGCAGCGGTTCGCCGTAGGCGTCGGTGACGGTGGCCAGCAGTTGCGGCGTCAGCGACGACACCGCGGTCTTCCCGTCGATGGTCTGGGCGGGGGTGATCTGCAGTTGGGAGACAGTGGCGGCCGGGACCTTCACCGTCAGCGACTGCCACTCACTCCAGCCGGAGGTGTTGGATCCGGCGGCGACCGCACGGGCGCGCCAGCGGACCTTCCAGCCGTCGCCGAGCTTGCCGGCGGGGACGGTGAGGGTGGCCTGGGTGCCGGAGGCGACGTTGTCGACCACCGGGTCCGGCGCCGTGATGGTAGCCGTCTGCCAGCCCGACCAGGCCGAGGATGTGGAGGTGCCGGTGTTGGTGGCGCGGGCCCGCCAGCGGATGTGCCACCCGGCGGTCAGCTTCCCAGCCGGGACGACGGCGGGGGCGTCATTGCCCGTGGTAACCGTGGCGGAGCTGCCGGCCCAGATCTGGCCGGTGCCTTCTGCGGTGTAGGCCGGGTCGTGTTCGATCTCGTAGTCGGCGCGAAGGTTCCCGCCTGCGGGGTCGGAGACGGTGGCGTGCAGGGTCGGTGTCAGCGACGGCACCGCTCCCCCGGTCGCCGGGGTGATCGACAGGTTGCCGACCGTGAGGGACGACGGCAGCGTGTAGGTGACGGCCAGTTCCGGCGCCTGTTGTCCGTAGTCAGGGTTGGCGTCGGCGAATTCGGAGGCGGCGTAAGTGCGCCAGTCATTGTCCGCGTTCTCGTCCGCGGCTTGCATCTGCAGGCCGTATCGGGGCCGGCCGGCGGCCCAGTCCTGGGCGATGCCGGTGACATCCCAGGTGACCGGCATCCCGGCCCTGCCGTCGCCGCAGAGGTCGGTGTCGTAGGCGTCCTGGCGGGTGACGGCGTCCTCGGTGGTGGTGGTCGGCTGGCTGTTCCAGGTGACGGTATAGGGGTCCCAGGCAGAGGTGACTCTTCTGACCTGGATGCCGGAGCCGAACGGCCCGCAGTTAGGTGCGTACCAGTTGGTCAGCGACAGTTGTGCCTGCGTCACCGTCGCGCCGGCGAGGAGTGAGGTGTCGAACTGCAGGTACGCACGCCCGATACCGACCTGGCCTCCATCAAACTCTTCTACACCGACATAGAGCGCGTCATAGTCCACCCCGGAGTAGTCGGGGTCCCAATCGACGACGTAGGTGTCGGCTTGCAGGGAGAGGTCCACTGTCGGGTCGACGGTCACCGGGTAGGTAAGTGTGGGGTCGGCCAGGAAGGAGGCGTCG
>NZ_JBDJAW010000096.1 GCF_039649665.1 Microbispora sp. ZYX-F-249
CGATCCGTAGCGACCGACCGTCACATCAACACCGTGATAGCCAAGTTTCGGGAAGCCCCCCAGTTGTCCGAGCAGCGTGTCGTACACCTCGGCAAGCCGGCCGCGAGATCTTCCCGGCGGCGTTCCGCCCGTCATGGCCTCACGGCCCCGCGATCGTCGCTTCGTCGTCCATCGTGACGTGAGGTCCTTCCAGCGTCTTCGCGAACCTGTTGACATCGGTCGCAACGCTGATGCATGCTGACGACCACTCGGATCGTATAGGAAAGGTGACGGATGCTAGCCATCCTGCGTGCGGGAGCGGCGCGCCGCCGAGCCGGCCGTCCCGGTCCCCCAGCTGTTCGGTGAGGTCAAGGAACTCGGCTCCTACTCACCCGCCCCGGCAGGCTGAATGAGGCCGACACCACGTTGCTCCAGGAACTCGTGGTACGTGCCCCGAACCGGCCGAGCTCGCCCGCCTGGCCCGTGCCTTCGCTGAACTTCTCACCACGGTCGCAGGCAACGACGCCAAGCTCGCCGCCTGGCTCACCGACGCCCGGGCCGCTGACCGGCCCCACCTGCACGGCTTCGCCAACGGCCTCGAGCTCGACCGCGAGGCTGTAACGCCGGCATCACCTTGCCCCATCACAACGGCCGAACCGAAGACGTCAACACGTGAACGAAGAGAGTCATGCGGCAGATGCCGAGAGCGAACACGATCCGGCCGCACCCGAAGGTCGGGGCACCGGCCAGATCTGGGCCGGGAGCGTGGACGGCGTCGCCTCCGGCACCCAGGCGAGCATCGCCGTCCCGGCCGACACGCTCGCCGACGGTTGGAAGATCCGCTGGCGGGCCCGCGCGGTCGCCGGCGCCACCTCCTCAGCCTGGGCGGACTGGCAGCAGGTCACCGTGGACGTCGTCCAGCCGGGCGAGGAACCCCTGGCCCAGACCGCCGGACCGGTGATCCGAACCGACCAGAGCTTCACCGCCGCCGCCTGGCTGCGCTGGAGCGACAAGGACGGCGACTACACCGTCCTCGAACAGAGAGGCACCCAGCAAGCCCCCTTCCGGCTCGGCAACACCCCCGACCACGGATTGGTGTTCACCTTCACCAGCGCCGACGCCGCCCACGCGACAATCGAGGGCGTGGTGTCCGACGTCGAACCTCCCGTGGGCGAGTGGTTGCACCTGACCGGCGTGTACGACGCCGCGGCTCACCCCTCCTCGTTGTACCTCAACGGAACCCTTGTCGAGCCGACGCCCGGAGCTTTCCAGCCTGGCATGCCGACATCGCCATGACGTTGGGCAGCAGAGTCAAGGGCGACCTTGACGAGGTGCAGGTTTATCGGCAGCCGCTCGACGTCGCCCAGGTCCAGGCTCTCCTGGCGAGCCCCGAGCCCATCCTGGCCGCCAAGCCGCTCAACAGCTCAGGACGATTAGGAGTTGGCGCGGGACGCCCTATCTCGAATACCGTTTCCAGGCCCCCAAGCCGTTCACCAAACTGGACCGGACGGTCTGCTCCATCATGCCCGCCCTCATTCAGTACAAGGGGAACAAGGGCTGGTTGCCGCTCTGGGACCAGGAGGTGCTCAGCACGGTGGGCAAACGGCTCGGTGTGGTGCGATGGGGGCAGGGCACGCCGACGAACACCCTGTGGTCACCCAGCTTCCGCTGCGACTGGCGGATACTCGGAGAGCATGGCGAGGACAAGGGGAATAACGGTGGCTGTGTCTACATCAGGGCCGACCGACTGTTCACGATGTCCAAGAGCAGAGACGACGAATACCTCGATGTCATCAAGCACATCGAAAAGGCACTGAATCCCGCGACGAACCCGTCGACGTATCCTCCACTACGCCCGGGAGACACGACCGACAACCGGGTGAAGGCCCGCCCTCCGATCAGGTGGCTACTGGGCAACGAACTGCCCAAAGCCATCCCTGGCAACTACGCGGCGCCCCCGGACACCGTCCAGGGCTCCCACTGTGGAGGGGGCCGGAGGGCAGTGACCGACAGAATCGACAGGTCTTCTCGGGATTCGCATTCACGGTACAGGCGGACAACAACTATTCGTTGCAGACAAAAGCAAATTACTGGAAGTACTACACACCCTCACCAAGACCAGCGACAGCCCATTCTGGGTTGAGATCGTCGACTGACGATTAGCAGTTGACAGACGAGGTCGCACGGCCCGGCGCCGTGCGACCCCGTCGTTACGAGAAGAGGACATAGGGTGACGCCTGATTTCAGGAAGGACCTCCCGGCGGAGAACCAGTGGGACCTGCTGGCCGAGTACGGGCAGGGACTGGAGAACGCATTTCACGCCCTCTGGGTCGAGGGTGAGGATCCGGAGGAAGTGGCCGTGCTGTTCGGGGCCGACTCGGAGTCACGAGTGGAGTGCGGGTTGGACACCCTGGGGACCAGTGTTCACCGCGGGTACCCGGAGGTGGGGATCTGGATCGGCCCGCACGCACCCGGTTGGACACACCTCTTCGCTTTCAACCTGTACTTGCATCCGGCCGGGCTCCCCAATCTGGGAAAGCGGCGGGTATTTGAAATCGACTACACAGGGGAAGCAGGCCCAGGGCTTTCACCGCTGCACCTCCACTACGACGGTGAGATGCTCGGCGACGTCACTCCGCCGCAGGAACCGGGTGAAGTCGTGGACCTCCCCGAATACCAGCATCTGACGGAAGGGCTGGAACTCGGCGGACACGACACGTACGAAGAGGATCTGCACAGCTATTTCTGCATGATGGGCCGTATCACAGGCCGTTTCACCGACCGGGAATGGTGGACGGCGACCCGCACCTTCTACCGCATACCCGCCAAGGTCAAGTCATACGACGGCCCTTTTTCGTCCGGCCTGTGATCCGACAGCCCGCTTACCGCAGAGCATGGCACAGCCGACCGACCTCGATTCTTCGTGCGCCCAGCCGAACGAGGAGGTGGACCCGTGACACAGCGGCCGATCTCTGAGCCATTTTCATCTTGACCAGCGGTCGTCTTCGACGGCCTGCCGGTCGAGGACGGCCTGCACGATCGACGTGACCCGGTGAGGGCAGCAGCGGACCTTTGACAGCAGCTTCCACGCTTTCAGGGGCGCGACGGCGCGTTCGCCGAGGGCTCGGATGCGCGCGTGTGCTCGGTTGACGTCCTGTCTCCGGTGAAGATCCGACTTAACCTCGGTCAGTCGATGCCTTCGACGATGCGGAAGTCGCGCTCGACGCCATCGGAGAGGGCGACCAGTGCCTCCTGGTAGGCCGCACTCTCGTACGTTGCGACGGCCTGCTCGAAGCTGTCGAACTCGACCAGGACGGTGCGCTCGGCGATTCCGGCGTCATGCGCCACGACCCGACCGCCACGGACGAGGGTCCGACCGCCCCCGGCCCGGACGGCCGGACCCGCCAGCTTGTTGTACGCAGCCAGCTTCTCAGGGTCGGAAATGGTGCGGTAGACGCTGACCCAGTAGCCCTTGGGCATGGAACCTCCAGTGTGGGGGGCGTGCATCTGACTTACGGGTTGGTCTCGGACGGGCGTCGGCGGGCGAGAGCGAGGCTCGTCAGCGTCGTGGTCGCCATGGCGCCCATGCCGACCAGCGCCGCGGTGGTGTAGGCGCCGTCGTCGGGGAAGAGGTGGCCGGGGCCGGTGCCCGCGGCGAGGATCAGGCCGCCGACGGCGCTGCCCAGGGAGTACCCGACGCTGCGGACGACGTAGTTGAAGCTCATGGCGCTCGACGTCTCGCTCTTGGGGGTGACCGCCAGGATGACGCCGGGCATCGCGGCCGAGAAGCCGCCGACGCCGAAGCCGAGCACGCCCATCCCCGCGAACAGTTCGGCCAGGTTCGACCGGGCCGCCGCGAACAGGGCGAAGCCGCCGCCGACCACGACGGCGCTGCCGGCCAGGAGCAGGGGGTCGGCGATCCGCGTCCGGACCCGCGGCGTGAGCTTGCCGGCGACGAACCCCAGCACCGAGAACGGGATGAGGACCAGCCCGGCGACGAAGGTCGTCAGCCCGAAGCCGTAGCCGGCGTCGTGCGGCGTCTGCGCGTACCGGGTGATGAGCGTGAGCAGGAGGTACATGCCGATCCCGCCGACGAGCATGGCGAGGTTCGCCCCGGCGACCGCCGGGTGCCGCACCGCCCGCACATCGACCAGGGGCGTCGTGCTGCGCAGCTCGATGACGGCCCAGACGCAGAGCAGCACCACCGCGACGACGGCGAGGCCCGCCGCCACGGCGAGGTGCCGGCTCCACAGGTCCCGTTCGCCGGCGAGGAACAGCACCAGGAGCAGCGCAGCGGCCAGGACGACCGCGCCTGCCACGTCCACATGGGCGGAGCGGCCTTCGGGGGCTTCGGGCATGGATCGCCACGCGGTCAGGAGGGCGGCGGCGGTGACGACCAGGCCGAGGCCGTAGGCGGCCCGGACCCCGCCGAACTCGGCGAGCAGTGCGGCCAGCGGGTAGCCGACGCCGGCCCCGATGATCGAGACCACCGAGATCAGGGCGATCACGGCCGCGCTGCGCTCCTCGGGGAGGTGGTCCCGGGCCACGCCCATCATCAGCGCCGTCAGCCCGAGCCCGACGCCCTGGGCCGCCCTGCCGGCCAGCAGCCACGCGAACGGCAGCGGCAGCACGGTGAGCGCGCTGCCGGCGACGACGACCGCCAGCGTGGCGAGGATCGCGGCCCGCCGGTGCGGGCCGGCTCCGAGCCGGCCCAGGACCGGCGTGGCGACGGCGCCGCTGAGCAGCGCGACGGTCAGCGTCCACTGCGCGCTGCCGAGCGAGACGTGGAACGAGGTCGCCACGCTGGTGATGAGCGGCGTCCCGAGGCTGGCGACCGCCGCCACGACCAGAGCGATGAACATCAGGGCGGGGACCAGCAGCCGCGCCTCGGAACGCGCCGCCGGGAAGGCATTCGCCGCGACCCCGTCGACCGGCTGCCCGGTCACTGCCTCGGCCCTTCGCGGTCCTGGCTTTCGAGCTCTTCCAGACGCCTCAGCGCCGGAAGGGCCGCCACCAGCGCCTCGACCTCGTCGCCGGTGAGCTCGCCGATCAACCGCTCGAACGCGTGGACGCCCGCCTGGCGCCGCGCCCGGACATAGGAGGCGCCGGCCTCGGTCAGGCACACCAGCGTGACCCGCTTGTCGGACGCGTCGCCCCGCCGCTCGACCAGGCCGGACTCCTCCATCACCCGGACCAGGGCGGTCATCGCGGGCTGGGTGACGCCCTCGACCGCGGCCAGATCGGTGACGCGCCGCGGGCCGGCCCGGTCCAGGGTGGCCAGGGTGGCGGCGGACGTCAGGCTCATGTCCCGGGGCAGGCGTCTCACGGCCCTGGTGGCCAGGCCGTAGAGGGCTGCCCCGATGGCGGCGGACGCGTCAGGAGCGGGGTCTTGACGGCTCACGCCCGAAGCATAACAGTTTTATATTCATAACTTATGGAAATGGTCGGCCAGCCGGTTCAGCTTTCCCCGCAGCGGCTCCAGCTTGCCCCGCACCGCGACCGGCAGGCCGAGCATTTCGCCGACGGCCCGGACCCTGACCGGCCCGGCCGCCTCCCGCACGATGGCCACCAGCCGCTGACAGTCCTGCGGCAGCGCGTCGGGGTCGGCGCCGCCCGGGCTGCGAACCCGTCACAGCACTCAGTGACCTCGTTCCCGGCCGAGGAAGCACGACAGGAGTCGCGTGAAGTCGTGCGGGTGCTCGAGCTGCGGCACGTGCCCGCATCGGCCGAGCACGTGCAGACGGACATCGGCCAGGTGTTCGAGCAGGGGTAGGGCAGCCGTCCCGAGCGGGGTGACCCGGTCCTCGGCACCGTGGACGAGCAGCACGGGCGCGCGGATCCCTGCCAGCGTTTGCGCCGAGAGGGTGAGATCGTCGGCCCAACGCGCCCTGGGTGGAGGGAACAACGACGCGTATGCCGCCGCCCCCGCTCGCATCGCGTCCGCACGTGCGGCGACGGCCGACTCGGTCACGAGCGCTTGGTCGAAGACGAGGCGGCTCAACATGTCTCGTGCCCCGAGCGGGCCGGCGGGGGCGGCCCAGACCGCGTCGAGCTCGGCGGACAGGGGCGCCCCGGGGGCGCCCATCGTCGAGACCGCCACGACATGGGTGACCTGCTCGGGACGCGCGGCCGCCAACGCCAGCGCCACGGCACCGCCCATGGAGTGACCCACCACGGCGTAGTGCTCGGCACCGAGAGCGTCCATCAGGCCCGCGGCCTGCTCCGTCCACAGCCGGAGCCCACCCCTGGACCCCGGAGGGATTGGTGTACGGCCGAACCCCGCCTGGTCGGGAGCCACCAGGCGCCAGGACGTGCCCA
>NZ_JBDJAW010000097.1 GCF_039649665.1 Microbispora sp. ZYX-F-249
GGGTCCTGTTCATGGCAAGGGGGGTCGACGAGGAAACCGGCCGCGCCGGTGGCGCGGGGTCAGCCGGAGGGCCGCGGGGACGTGGGGCCGTCGTCCTTGCGCTGCCACTTGATCGCGACGTCCAGGTGGCCTTCCGCGCCGGTCTTGGCGATGATCGCTCCGGCCTCCGTGTTCAGTTTGACCCCGAACTGAATCTCGATCTCGTCCGGAGGGCTCGCCATGGCCCGGAACTGCCGCAGCGCCGCCGACGCCGCCTCGCGGACGTCCCGCAGCGCGTCCTCGAAAGAGATCTTCGCCTCCGCGAAGTCGACGCCCTTGCGGGACGGGCGTTGCACAATGGACCCGGAGTGCAGCTCGACCAGCACCGAGCCCCCGCCCTCGTCGAGGTCGAAACTCACTACTCCCGCCGTCGCTTCCGCTCCCTTTCGTTGGTCACGAAGTCGCCCGCCGGACGCATGCGCCAGGTGTCGAATCGGTGTCTGTCGCCAGCTCTCGAATCCGGTCCAGCTCGGCGAGCAGGGCCTCGAGATGGTCCGGGGCGTTCAGATATTCGAGGGCGGCGCTGCTGAACGCGTCGCGGACGACCGCGGGCATGAGATCCGCGGCGTCCATGCAGACCGCGCTCGCCTCCCGGAGGGTGGTGGCGATCCGCACACCGATCGTGTCCTCACCGTGCACGCTCGCAGGCACGTTCTTGTTCACGCGCCATTGCCGCCGCTGCCGCCCCGGCGGCACCGTCCTAGACCCGTTTTCCGGAGCGGCAACAACGGCTCTTGCCGCCCGGCAACTCGGCCGGCAGTTCATCGGCATCGAACTCAACGCGGACTGCTGCAAGCTGGCGGTAGCGCGGATCCGCGAGGCATCAGCAACGGCAGGAGGCATCGGATGAAGGACGTAAACCCTCCGCGACCTCCAGGACCTGCCGCCGGCGCTGGACCTCATGACCGCCGCCCGGATCCTCGGCATCGGCCGCACCAAGGCCTACGAGCTGGCCAAGAAGGACGAGTTCCCCGTACGGACCATCCATATCGGGGATCGGCTCTGACATCACTCCGTTGATCGCGCTCGACCGACCATCCCGCCCACTTGGGATCTGAACCTGCTACTCGGTGAGGCCGACACCGTCGGGCGCGAGCAGCGCGGTGCATTGGCGTAGGCCGAGGCTAATCTGCTGCTCGGCTACGAGTACCGCCCGCTCATCAAGCTGGGCACCCGCAACCTGGACCGGCTCGATGGGTGATTGCGTCCGCTCATCAGAACGTTTGCGTCCACCTGCGGTCGATGACCGCTGCCAGCCTGTACGGCTTGACGAAGTCTGCCGTAGTACCGGCCTTGGATCCGATGAAGAGATTTGGACCGAGCTCGAAAAGATTTAGGCATTGAACTGTGAAACGTCCACAGCATCGCAGACGTGATTGCTGGCCCAAATTCGGTCCCGTTGACGGCGGTGATCGATCTAGTAGTGGACTTCATTGCCCCTGTGAGAGATCTCGTCGCCTTCGCGGTAGCTAAAGCGTGCTCTCCCGAATTCTCGTCGCCCTGTGAGGTCCCTTCTGCGTCTGAATGGGCAGCAGAGGGGAGCAGGATCTGTTTACCTTCCCAGGCATTGTCGCTGTCGACACGTTCTTGCGAGTGCTTGAGTTGGTAGATCGACTGCATAAGGTAATCCCCTGTGAGTGGCAAGCGATGACAATGCACGGAAGTGTTATCGCAGGTCGTTTGCGATGCACAGCGATTCGCCGTAGGCAGAGAACGTGCGAACTGACCCACTCCTCCCCTGCGGACGAGGACCGTCAGAATGCGGGGAACGCTCTGGAAGTAGCACGTACACTCGGGCGAGCCGGCTCCGTCGCCCTGGGTAACTGTTCCGGCGACGGGCGAAGACCCGCACGGAGTGAGCGGCGGACGGGCGCCGTCACCTCTTCGAAGGCCGTGCAGGGCAGATTAGATTGACACGCGGAACGGCGCATGCTTTGCTTGTAACTAGTTACAGCAACTAGTTACTTTCGAGAGGGCGTAAGCCGTCGATCCGAGGTCATCAGTTCCCTTTCATTCGCCCCGGCTTAGACGATGAGCGCCGAGATCGGCGACACCCGAAACGACCCGACAAGCCCACGAAAGACGAGGGAGACCGGATCAGCATGGTCGAGCATGTGGTCGTCATCGGTGCCGGCGTCTACGGTGCGGCGGTGACCGCCGCGCTGACGCGGCGGGGCGCTCGTGTCACGGTCGTTGACGCCGGTGCACCGGCGGCTGGCAGCTCTGGTGCGACGTTCTCGTGGACCAACTCCTGCGGCAAGCAGCCGCGGTCGTACCACGATTTCAGCGTCGCGAGTATGGCGGCCCATCGCAAGCTGGCCACCGACGTGCCTCATGGCGACTGGTACCACGAGGGCGGCAACCTCGAATGGGCCGCCGACGACGCCGGGCGCGAGGCACTGCGCAAGAAGGTTGCGGGCGTCCTCGACTACGGATACGAGGCACGGTGGCTCAGCCGAGCGGAGGCTCTGGGCCTGGAACCGGACATGGACCCCGCCGAGTTGCCGGCGGGCGAGATCGCCTACTTCCCGCGCGAAGGCTGGATCGAGCCGGTGCGCCTGATCGCCCACCTGCTGTCGAGGGCGGTGGCCGGCGGCTCCGAATTGGCGGCGAACGACGCCGTCACCGCACTGGAGGTGACTGCGGGCACGGTGCGCGCCGTGCGGCTCGCCTCCGGCCGGCGGCTCCTCGCGGATGCGGTCGTGAACTGTGCAGGACCCCAGGCCGCCGGGATCGCCGCGCTGGCCGGACTGGTTCTGCCCATGCGCAACACCCGCGGTGTGCTCGTCTGCTCCTCACCGGTCGCGGTATCGGTCTCGCGCGTCATCCATGCCCCGCACGTCCACCTACGCCCGGATGGCGGCGGGCGGCTGCTGCTGCACACCCATGAGATCGACGGCACGGCACACGTGTCCGGCACCGGGGAGATCAGCGTCGACCCGTCGGCCATCGACAAGGTGGTCGAGGCCGGTCGTGCGCTGTACCCGGGAATGCGAGCCTCGACCGTGGAAGCCGTCCGGGTCGGTCAACGGCCCATCCCCGGCGACGGCCTGCCGGTACTCGGCCGGGTCGTCGCGCTGCCCAACTTCCACTTCGCGGTCTCGCACAGCGGCGCGACGCTCAGCGTGCACGCCGGCGACCTGGTCGCCGGCGAGGTGCTCGGTGAGGACCACGACGACGCGCTGGCCGCGTTCCGGTTCGAGCGGCCGGCACTGGCGGCCCGGTAACGGAGGGATCATGCGCACGATCGTCCTGCATGGCTGCGACCTGGTCGACGGCACGGGCACGGAGCCACGGCACGGGGTGGACGTCGTCGTCACGGGGGGCACCATTCGCGAGATCGTTCCCGCGCGACCGGCTGACGCCTACGGCACGGTGGACGAGATCGTTGACGCGGCCGGAATGCTGGTTATCCCCGGACTGATCAACAACCACACACATGGCACCGCGTACGGACCGCTGTTTCCCAGCGGACACGTGGGCCTGCCACACGAGCAGGTCCTCGCCAACCTCGACCGGCACCTGCTGGAAGGGACGACCACGGTGCTCTGCGTGGACGGGTTCGTCACCGCCGAGGCGCTCGCGCGCACCGGTGAAGCGCACCCGATCAACGTCAAACTCGCCTCGTGCAACACCCCGGCGTGCCTGGCGGCGGCGACCATCGCCGACGGCGGCGGCCTCACCGAGGCGAACCGCATGTTCACCGCGCGGCACGCGGTACGCGCCGGCGCGGTCGCGCTCGGCGAGATCGGGGCGGGACACACCCTCGGTGGGGGCGGGGCGAGTTACATGTACATCCCGGCCGAGATCGAGAGACGTACCGGCGTGAAGATCACACCCCGGCAGGCGAACGGGCTGAAGACCGCGGTGCTGGGCCGGCACATCTCGGAGAAGGCGTTCGATCGGGACCGTGTCGAGGAGGCCCTGGCGAGCGCGGGCCTGACTGGCACGTTCTCGGTCGAGGACACCCGTGAGATCGTCTCCGGCATCGTGCTGCCGGCCTTCGACATCGCCTTGCACGGGCTCGCCGAGGCGGCCGGGCAAGCTCGCGAGGCGGGCGTCCCGGTGCTGGTGCACAACGCGGCGGCATCGATGACACAGGTCGCCTCCATCGCGGAGACGGACGTGACGCTGATCGCCGGGCACTCCAACCACTCGAGCTTCGAGCTCCGCGAGGCGGTCGAGCACGCCGGACGGCTCAAGGAGATGGGTGCGATCGTGGATGTCTCCACCCTGGACACCTTCGGGGCACAGCGGCTCACAACGGGGCCGGAATTGCTTTATGCGATGTTTTCCGCGGGGGTGGTCGACACGATCTCGACCGACTACGCGGGCGGCCACCACGACCCGATCCTGCTGGCGATCGACCGATCCATCAAGGCGGGTGTGGTGAGTCTGCCGGCGGCGGTCGCGATGGCGACCGCCAACGTCGCGGACGCCATCCCCGGCGTGGCGCCGCGGCGTGGCCGTATCCTGCCGGGAATGATCGCCGACCTCGTGCTGACGGACCCTGCGGAGCTCCACCACGTGGGGATCGTCATGGTCGGTGGCGAGATCGTCGCGAGAGCCGGTCGGCGCGTCGCCGCCTGACCGGCGCCGGAACTGCTGGGGGGACCGGGAGAATCATGGTGAAACGAGCGACCATCGGCGACGTCGCCGCGGACGCCGGCGTGTCCACGGCCACGGTCTCCCGCGTCCTCAACGGCGGCGCCGTCACCGAGGCGACCGCCACCCGGGTGTGGGAAGCGGTCTCTCGTCTCGAGTACACCCCCAACGCGCTCACCAGGGGCGTCTTCGCCGGACGCTCCAGCACGATCGGAGTCGTCATCCGCGACCTGAGCAGCCCGTTCTACCTGGACCTGATCCGCGGCATCGACGAGGTGGCGGCCGCAAACGACAGCCTCGTCATGCTCGCCAACACCTTCCGTCGCGTCGACCGCGAGGTCGCCCAGGTACGGACCATGGACGAACAGAGGGTGCGTGGCCTGATCGTGACGACCGGCGAAGCGACCGATGGCCGGACACGCCGGATGGCCGAGAACGGCACCCCCTGCGTGATCATCGCGCGCTCCGTGCTGGACGCGCCGCCCGGCATGCACTCGATCAGCTTGGACAACGTCGAGGCCGGGCGGCTGATGGCCGTCCATCTGGCCGGGTGCGGGCGGTCGTCCATAGGCGTCGTGTCCTCGGGACGCCGCACGTCTCAGATCGAGCGCACGGCGGGGCTGAGGCGGGCCCTCGCGGACCTGGGGCTGCCCTTGCCCGAGGACGCGGTGATGGTCGCGGAAACCGAAGACGAGGTGAGCGGTGCCGTCGACACGCTGCTCGTCCGTGGCCGTGATCGCGGCGAGCCATTGGACGCGATCGTCTGCACCACCGGCCGACTCACCGTCGCGGTCCACGCGGCCCTCACCGCTCGCGGCATCGCCATCCCCGGCGACATCGCGTTCGTGACGATGGACGATTTTCCGTGGGCCACCGCGCTCGGGATCACCGTGATCGCCCAGCCCTCCTACCAGATGGGCCTGAAGGCGGGCGAACTCGTCGTCGACCGCCCCAGCGGGCCGGTCGAGTTGGTCTTCGCGCCTACGTTGGTCGCCCGCACCTCGTGCGGCGAGCGCCAGAAGGCCTGATCCCGTACAGATTCGTGCCTTCGGCGTGCTGGTGGATGCCGAAGGCCGTGGCGAAGCCGGTGCAGGAAGTCCAGCCGGTGGAGCGGGCCGGGGGTCCACAGCACGCCGTCGCGCAACTGTGCCGGACGGATCGCGGGGGCGTCCGCCAGCGGGTGGTCGGCGTGGAGGATCGCGTCCACAGGTTCGAGCCGTACCAGACGTGGGCGGCCACTTCGCCTCGCTGGAACGCCCCGACCTCGTGGCCGACGACATCCGCGCGTTCTTCGCATCCCTGCGCTGACCTCGGCCCGAGACGAGGGTCGTTTCGTCGTACGTCAAGCAGACTGCTGGCGGGACAGTCCCGCCCGGGGACCAGGTGAGGATCACACGTCTTGCGCGCAGTCGAACAATCCGCACGTCACTGGACGCAGTCCGGAGTTACCTGAACGCCGTTGGGCTGCGAAAACGCCTACTCCAACGTCCTGGGGGTCAAGGGGTCGTGGGTTCAAATCCCGCCGTCCCGACAC
>NZ_JBDJAW010000098.1 GCF_039649665.1 Microbispora sp. ZYX-F-249
GTCGGTGGGCCGTGTGGAGGCCCCGGCCGGACCACGGCGGTACGGGCGGGGGACGGTGGTGCGCCGCACCGTCCGCTGCGCCCGGGCCGCCGGGCCGGCCGGGAGATCGCGATCGCCCACATCGAAGGCGGTAGCCCGGGTCAGGAGCAGGCGGAGGCGAGCTGCTGCGACGACTGCTGGGCCTTCTGGCCGAACTCGACGAGCTTGGTCGCCGCGTTCGGGTCCGACAGGTCGAGCTTGAAGGAGCCCCACGAGTCGGCCATGCCGGCGAGGGCCACCTTCAGGTCGCCGTCGGCCTTGCCGGACAGGTCCTTGAACTGCGTGGCCAGCTTGCCGGTCGCGGTGTTGAACCCCTCGACGTCGGCGGCCGCACCGGCGACCTTGGAGCTGTAACCGGTGAGCGCCTCGACGGCCTCCTTGCAGACCGTGGCCTTGCCGCTGCCGCAGGCGGCGGTCAGGCCGAGAAGGGCGGACACCGCGACGACGGCGAGGCTGTTCCTGAGGATGTTCATGATGCCTTCCTGAGTGATCTCTGACGCCTCAGACACTAGGAATCGCCTCTTTCACAGTGCTTTCAGGCCGCTTGCACCCGTGCGGCTGATCATCCTTGGCCCGGTTGCTCCTCGTCGTATGCTTGCGGCCATGACGCGACGGCTTGCGGAGGTTGCGAAGAAGGTCGGGGTCAGCGAGGCCACGGTGAGTCGCGTCCTCAACGGCAAGGCCGGGGTCTCCGAGGCCACCCGGGAGGCCGTTCTCACGGCTCTCGACGTGCTCGGTTACGAGCGGCCCACCCAGCTGCGCGGCGAGCGCGCCCGGCTGGTCGGGCTCGTCCTGCCCGAGCTGCAAAACCCCATCTTCCCGGCGTTCGCCGAGGTGGTGGGCGGGGCGCTGGCCCAGCAGGGGTTCACTCCCGTGCTGTGCACGCGTACGGTCGGCGGGATCTCCGAGGCCGACTACGTGGACCTGCTGTTGCAGCAGCAGGTGTCCGGCGTGGTGTTCGCCGGGGGGCTCTACACGCAGACCGGCGTCGTCCACGAGCACTACGTGCGGCTGGTCGAGCGGCGGCTGCCCACCGTGCTGGTCAACGCGGCCGCCGATCACTGGGACTTTCCCCGCGTCTCGTGCGACGACACGATCGCGGTGGAGCAGGCGCTCGGCCACCTGCGCGCGCTCGGTCACCAGCGGATCGGTCTCGTCGTCGGTCCCGCCGACCACATGCCGTCCGTACGGAAGCTGGAGGCGTTCCGCGCGGCGGGCGGTGAGCTGGTCGAGCACACCATGCACTCGCTGGAGGGCGGCCACGCGGCGGCGCTGAAGCTCGTGCGGCAGGACGTCACCGGCATCATCTGCGGCAGCGACCCGCTGGCCCTCGGGGCGATCCGCGCGGCGCGCCGGGCCGGTCGGCGGGTGCCCCAGGACGTGTCCGTCGTCGGGTACGACGACTCCGCGCTCATGACCTGCGTGGATCCGCCGCTGACCACGGTGCGCCAGCCGATCGAGGCGATGGGCAGAGCCGCGGTGGAGTTGCTGGTCAGCCAGATCGAGGGCGCCGCCGTCGCGACGGGCGAGCTGCTGTTCGAGCCGGAGCTGGTCGTGCGTTCCTCCACCGGCCGCGTCGGCGTCCCCGTCACCTGAGCACGTCATGCTGTGTGCGGAGCCCGGAGGAGGAGGCGTCCACTCCTCCTCCGGGCGTCCCGTTCCGGGTTACGAGGCGTACGCCTCGAACTCGGAGATCTGCGCGGCCGGCCAGCCGGTGTTACCGGTGACGATCAGCCGCAGGTAGCGCCGGGCGCCGGCGGGCACGGTGACCGTGACCCTGTTGCCGGTGGCCGGGTCGAACGTGCGGCCCGCCGAGGCGGACAACGTGGTGTAGTTCGTGCCGTCGGTGCTGCCGAGGACCGCCAGGGTCTGGGTGCGGGTGGCCCATGCGGCGCTCGGCGGCAGCTTGAGCACCACCCTGCCGACCGTGACGGGCGCGCCGAGATCGACGGTCAGGGTCTGGGGGAAGGCGTTGCCGGCCGACTCCCAGTAGGTCGAGGCGTTTGCGTCGGCGGCGTTGCCCGCGACGTACACGTCGGCGTGACTGCTCGCACTGATCGCCTTGCCTGCGGCGAGGTTCCCCGTGGGGAGCGGACTGGGGGAGGCACTGGGGGAGGCACTGGGCGACGGTGACGGGCTCGGGGTGCCTGCGGTGCCGTACACCTCGAAGGCCGACACCTGCCCGGCCGGCCAGCCGGTGTTGCCGGTGACCGTCACCCGGACATGGCGGACGTCGGCGCCGCTCAGCGGGATGGTCACCGTGTTCCCGGTGGCCGGGTCGAAGGTGCGGCCCGCCGAGGCGGACAAGGTGGTGTAGTTCGTGCCGTCGGTGCTGCCGAGGACCGCCAGTGTCTGGGTGCGGGTGGCCCAGGCGGCGCTCGGCGGAAGCTTGAGCACCACGCGCTGGACCGGCGTCACCGCGCACAGGTCCACCGTGATCGACTGCGGGAAGGCGTTGTTCGCCGACTCCCAGTAGGTGCCCGCGTCGCCGTCGATCGCGTTGGCGGCGACGTACGACTGGGTGCTGCTCGTCGCCGTGACCGCCTTGCCCCGGGCGAGGTCGCCGCTGCCGGGAGCGCACGCCGTCGGGCCGGACGACGGAGAGGGGCTGGGCGAGGTGGACGGCGACGGGCTCGGGCTCGGGCCGCCGCTCTCGTAGATGTAGTTCGGCGCGGGCCACTGGCCGGTGCAGACGGTGGAACCCAGGCTCCAGCCGGAGTTGCCGCTGCCGTACGTGGGGGCGAACCCGGTGCCGACGCAGTTGTGGATGGCGACGCCCGCGCCGATGTGGGCCGCCCTGACGTTGGTGAAGGTCGCCTTCGCCGCCGCCTGCGCCTGGATCATGTACGTCCCGGTGCCGTCGACGTTCACGTCCGAGAAGTCGACGGTCTCGGTGCTGCCCTCGATGAACTGGATGGCCTCGTAGGAGCTGTCGACGATGTCGGTGTCGGTCACGTTGATCGTCGCGTTGACCGGTTCGTTGAGGCCGTCGAACCAGATCGCGCCGACGCCGAAGTTCCAGTTGTAGTCGCTGTTGCCGGCCCGGATGAGCGTGTTGCGGGCGACGGTGATCGTGCCGGCCACCGCCGTGCCCTGGCCGGAGTTCACCCCCGGATAGCGGTTGGCGACGTGGATGCCGCCGCCGTTGGTGACCGTGTCGCTCACCACGTTGTCGGTGATCTTTATGTCCCGGCCGCCGTACGTCACGATGTTGTTGGCCAGGACCGGCGCCACCACGGTGTTGAACGTGAACGCGTTGTTCACGTTGGCCATCCGGTCGGGCCACATCGCCAGGCCGTCGTCGCCGCTGTTGCGGACGAAGGTGTTGGTCACCGTGGAGTTCGTCACGCCGGTGTGGAAGTTCACGCCGTCGGCCGTCTGGTCGAGGATGCGGCTGTTCCTCAACGTGAAGCCGTCCATCGGGCCGTCCATCCAGGCGCCCACCTTGGTGTGCTGGATCCACAGGTTGTCGACCACCGAGTTGGTCATCGCGCCGCCGATGGCGTTGACCTGGTCGTCGTCCACCCGCTCGGTGATGTCCCCGATGATCGCGAAGTCCCGCAGGGTGACGCCCCGGCTCGGGCCGCCGGCCTCGTGCGGTCTGATCCCGCCGGTGTACCCGCCGCCGCTGACGTACTTTCCGTAGACGCCGACGGCGCGGTTGCGCTGGGTGGGGTGGCGGCCGGTGAGCACGCTGTACCAGGGCCCGGCCCCGCGCAGCGTCACGCCGTCCACGACCACGTGGTCCCACAGCGTGTAGGTGCCGGACGGGATGTACACCTCCTTGCCCTGGGCCCGGCCGGCGTCGACGGCGGCCTGGAAGGCGGCGGTGGAGTCGCTCGTGCCGTTGCGGTCGGCGCCGAAGTCGTCGACCGACAGCGACCCGGCGGGCCGGGGGATCGCGTCGGGCACGAGCTCGAAGTCGGCGAGGTCCACGACGAACCAGGGCGCGGCCGTGGTGGAGGCCACCTGGATCCTGACCTTCGTCCCCGCCGCCAGGGTGGACCCGAACATGGTCCGGGTCTCGTCGTAGAAGTGGTGCGGCTTGTCGCCGGGCGTGTTGCCGAACGGGTAGCCGCCGTAGAACCAGCCGTACCGGGAGGTGAACTGCAGGTCCTTGAGCTTGGTGCCGTTGATCCTCAGGTCGACCGGTGCCGTGATGCCCGTTCCCGCCGCGTTGTCCGGCACGCTGTAGCGCACGGTCATCGCGTTGGCGGGCTTGGGCAGGGTGAACTCGACGTACTCTCCCGGTGCGTCGAGGCGTACGGCCCGGCGGCCCGAGGCCTCGGACGGCAGGCGGGTGTAGACGCGGTCCGGGCCGATCCGCTCGCCGTTGGTCACGGCGGCCTCGGCCTCGATCTCCGTGAACGGCACCGTCGCGCCCCTCCCCGCCACGGAGAACGGTGACGGTGACGTCGCGGCCGACGACGTGCCGGGGAACGCCACCACGCCGCCCACGGCGATCAGCGCCCCCGCCACCGCGACGGCGGCTCCGGATCTTCTCATGAGGATCCTTTCTGCATGCGAGATCCGGGAGATGCGGCGTGGACGCTGGAACCGCCACACCTCCGAAGAAGGTGAGTGGCCACACGATAAGTTGGCGGACATCCTTCTGCAATATTTCGACGAGAAGTCGCAAGATAACCCGCACGTTACGTCGGTGCGCACACGCAGGTGACTGGGGAGGGAGAGTCCCCCGGAACCACGGACAGGAGCGAAAGATACCGACAGGTCTCATACGCAAGCGGATGAAAGCACTTGCGCTCGCTGTCGTATAGTTGCGTCCATGACACGACGGCTTGCGGAAGTAGCCAAGAAGGTGGGCGTGAGCGAGGCGACCGTGAGCCGCGTGCTCAACGGCAAGCCGGGGGTCTCCGACGCCACCAGAGAGGCCGTGCTCACCGCGCTCGACGTGCTGGGATACGAGCGGCCCACCCAGTTGCGCGGTGACCGCGGGCGCCTCGTCGGCCTGGTCCTCCCCGAGCTGCAGAACCCGATCTTCCCGGCGTTCGCCGAGGTCGTAGGGGGCGCGCTGGCGCAGCAGGGGTTCACGTCCGTGCTGTGCACCCGGACCGTGGGCGGCGTCTCCGAGTCCGACTACGTGGACCTGCTCCTCCAGCAGCACGTGTCCGGCATGGTCTTCGCCGGCGGCCTGTACGCCCAGGGGGACGCCTCCCACAGCCACTACCGCAGGGTCCTCGATCGCAAGCTGCCGACCGTGCTCGTCAACGCGGCGGTCGAGTATCTCGGGTTCCCGCAGGTCTCGTGCGACGACGTGGCCGCGGCGGAGATCGCGCTCGCCCACCTCATGGCGCTCGGGCACCGTCACGTCGCGATGCTGCTCGGCCCGCCCGACCACGTGCCGTCCCAGCGCAAGCTCGCCGCCTTTCGCGCGTACGCCGCCGCCAACGGCCTCGAACTGGAGCCCGATCACGTCGAGCACACGATGTTCTCGCTGGAAGGCGGGCATGCCGCCGCCACACGCATGATCGCCAGAGGGGTGACCGGCATCATCTGCGCCAGCGACGTCCTCGCCCTCGGCGCCATCAGGGCGGCGCGCCGGGCCGGGCTGTCGGTGCCGGAGGACGTCTCCGTCATCGGATACGACGACTCCGCCCTGATGAACTGCGTGGACCCGCCCCTGACCACGGTCCGCCAGCCCATCGACGCGATGGGCAGGGCCGC
Organism: Microbispora sp. ZYX-F-249; assembly: GCF_039649665.1. Lineage (NCBI taxonomy): Bacteria > Bacillati > Actinomycetota > Actinomycetes > Streptosporangiales > Streptosporangiaceae > Microbispora > Microbispora maris. The sequence continues at coordinate 5,725 of NZ_JBDJAW010000098.1, forward strand.
CGTCGAACTGCTGGTGGCCCAGATCGACGCCGCCGTGGTCCCCGGCGACGAGCTGCTGTTCGAGCCCGAACTGGTGGTCCGCGCCTCCACCGCCCCCGCCCCCGCCCCCAGCCACACCCGGGCCGCCAACTAACGGAAACCATGAGCGGCCGGTCACGGACCGGATTCTCGTGGGCGGAGTCGGTCACTGACGGGAACATGGGCGCCGGTCACTGCCACGGTGCTTGGCCAAGTCGGTCACTGCGCCGGAAGGAACCTCCGGTCCTCGCGAAGTCCGCTCCGCTGGACACAACGCTTCGGTCCGCGCTTCCTTCCGCTCCGCTCCCTCCAGCCTGGGTGAACCTGTGCGGACAACGCTGTAACGAGGATTTCCGCCTCGTCGAACTGCGCGCGG
>NZ_JBDJAW010000099.1 GCF_039649665.1 Microbispora sp. ZYX-F-249
AGGCCTGGGCCGCCACCCCGCTGGTCCGCCGCCTCCCGATCCTCAAGTAACCCAACCGACTCCGGTGCCCGCCCCCATCCCTCCCGGGGGTGGGCACCGGCATGTCCGGGGGCGATCGGTCTTCGAGAGGGAGAGCGCTCTCCGCTGGAGCCGCTCACGGGCGGTGTGGTCGAGAGAACGCTCTCTCGAATTTCACAGATCCTCTTGACGTCAGTGAGATTCAGAGGGGACAGTGGCGCTCAAGTGGTCCGCGGGCGCGGTGCGCGGGCTCTCACGACCCTTCCCGGACGCCGCCGTCCGGCCTTCCGGCAGACGTCCCCCGTCTCCGCTCCGTGAGGCCGCCCGCACCCCCATCCCCCCACCGCGACGACCGGACCGAGGAGAGAGGTACTCATGCGTGTGCTCCACTCCCCATGGCGGCGTTCGATGCTGGCGTTGCTCGCCGCGGCCGCCGCGGTCATGGCCCTCGCCGTACGGCCCGCCGACGCGTCCGTCCCGGGAACGCCGTCCGGCTGGTCGCTCGTCTGGTCGGACGACTTCACCGGCGCGGCCGGATCGCTCCCGTCATCCGCGAACTGGATCATCGACACCGGCCGCTCCTACCCCGGCGGCCCCTCGAACTGGGGCACCGGCGAGATCCAGAACTACACGGCCGACCCGGCGAACGTCAGCCTGGACGGCTCCGGCAACCTGCGCATCACCCCGATCGGCAGCGGGCAGAACTGGACCTCCGCCCGCATCGAGACCCGTCGTACGGACTTCAAGCCCGCGGCCGGGCGGATCCTGCGCATCGAGGGGCGCATCCAGATGCCGAACGTCACCGGCAACGCCGCCCTCGGCTACTGGCCGGCCTTCTGGGCGCTGGGCTCGCCGTACCGCGGCAACTACCAGAACTGGCCCGCCATCGGCGAGTTCGACATCATGGAGAACGTCAACGGCATCAACTCGGTCTGGGGCGTGCTGCACTGCGGCGTGAACCCCGGCGGGGCGTGTGACGAGACCAACGGCCGGGGCAGCAGCCGGGCCTGCCCGGGCTCGACCTGCCAGTCGGCCTTCCACACCTACCGGTTCGAGTGGGACCGCAGCGTCACCCCCAACCAGCTCCGGTGGTACGTGGACGGCCAGCAGTTCCACAGCATCAGCCAGAGCCAGCTCGACGCCACGACCTGGTCGAACATGACCTCCCACGCCGGATACTTCATCCTGCTCAACGTCGCCATGGGCGGCGGCTTCCCCAACGGCGTCGCCGGGTTCTCCACGCCGACCTCCGCCACGGTGTCCGGACGGCCGATGGTCGTCGACTACGTGGCCGTGTGGCAGAGCGGCGCCACCAGCAGCCCGCCGCCGAGCTCGCCCCCGCCGGGTGGCGTGGACGCCCGCTCCACCATCCAGGCCGAGGCGTACCAGGCGCAGAGCGGCACGCAGACGGAGACCACCCAGGACTCCGGCGGCGGCCAGAACGTCGGCTACATCTCCAACGGCGACTGGCTGCGCTACGACGGCGTCGACTTCGGGTCGACGGCGGCGCGGCAGTTCAGGGCCAGGGTCGCCTCCGGCGCGGCGGCCGGCGTGAGCGGGCTCGTACAGGTGCGGCTCGACAGCCCGACGGCCACTCCCATCGGCGACTTCGCCGTGGGCAACACCGGTGGCTGGCAGACCTGGACGACCATCCCGGCCAACATCGCGCCGACCACCGGCACCCACACCGTCTACCTCACCTTCAGCAGCGGCCAGCCGGCCGACTTCGTCAACCTCAACTGGTTCACGTTCGCCACGTCGTGAGGTCACCCGGGCGGGGGTCGCGGTGGCCTCCGCCCGTGGACCACGAGTGCCGTCATTCGGTGGGCGTGACGGTCTCCGGCGACGCCGTCTCGCTGGGTGTCGCGGGCGCGGTCGGGGTCTGCGGTGCCCCCGTCGGGGGCGCCCCGCCTCCGCCGTGGCCCGGCAGCGCCGGCCGGCTCGCGTCCGCGACGATGATCGCCTTCGGGTTGTTCCCCGTCGTGCCCACGACCCAGACCTGGTCGCCCTCCCGGATGCCCTGCAGGCCCTTGTAGTCGGCGACGATCCTGGTCGACTCGTCGACCGTGTAGGCGCGGCCGTTCACCGTGAGGGTGCTGCCCTGCAGCGAGTCCACGGCGCCCGTCTGGCTCGTGAAGGTCTGGTAGTCGCCGGACGGGCTGGGCTGTGCCTGCGCCTTGGCCGGTCCGAGCTGGAGCAGTGCGAGCTCGGTCATGCCGAACTGCTCCGGGCCCGGCCGCACCTGGCCCGCCCGGGCGTACGGCGGCTGGTCATGAACGGGAGCGCCGGCCGTGGCGAGGCCGGCGCCGGTGGCGAGGGTGAGCGCCGCGGCGACTCCGAGGAGGAGCCGGGGCCGCTTGCCGTAAGGTTTCGGCGGCTTGCTGGAAGTGGTCATCGGTGTGCTCCCTCCACCTCCGCGCTGGGGCACGGCATGACGCGGTGCGGCCTGACGTGGCCGGCGCGGCTGGGATGTGCGCGAATGACGTGAGCGGACGTGACCGCGGCGGGTCATGGAACGTCCGTCGGAAAGGATGGGCCGGGCGCACGCGGCCGCGCGTGGAGCGCGCGGCACCGGCGGACCCCTCGCGGGGCGCCACGGGCGCGCCCACCCGGGCCGCCCGATCGATCCGCCCGATCCGCCTGGTCAGCCGCCGGTACGCGCCGGTCGGCCTGCCTTCGGATCCCCTGGCCGCCCTACCCCATCGAGTACGGCGCTCACCGCCCGCCCGGTAAAGCCATCGTCCAGAGGCAATTGCCGGAATACCACCCGCAGCCAGACCGCGCCGGCGAGCAGATCCATAATCATCATCGGGTCGGCGTCATCGCCGATCTCGCCGCGTTCCCGGGCCCGCTCGAAGATCGGGCGCTCCCGGGCGAACCGGTCGGCGAAGAACCCCTTGGCCGCCGCCGCCAGTTCGGGGTTGTTGGCGGCGGCCCCGAGCGCCGCGACGGCGATGTCCGCCGCGGGGGGAGTGGTGACCAGCCGCGCCAGGCCGTCCAGCAGTGCGTGGAGATCGCCACGGAGGCTCCCGGTGTCGGGCACGTCGAAGTCGAGCGCCCGCGCCTCCACCAGCGCCGTGCCGAGCAGGGCGGCCTTGGACGGCCACCACCGGTAGATCGTCGTCTTGTTGACCCCCGACCGTTCGGCCACGCCCTCCACGGTCAGGCCCTCGTACCCCTTCTCCGCCAGCAGCAGCAGCGTGGCGTTCAGGATGTCGTCCTTCTTGCGTGGGGCCATGCCGGGAGCCTACTGCAACGGACCGTTGTGTTTTACTGGGATAAGCACAACGCAACGGTGCGTTGTTGTTGAGGAGGTGTGTCATGAGCCTGCCGGTGGTCTTCGTCCACGGCACACGCGTGAGCGGCACGATGTGGGCCCCGGTCCGGGCGCTGCTGCGGGCCCCGTCCGCCGCGCCCGACCTGCCCGGTCACGGTCGCCGGCGCGGCCGGCCGTACGACACGGAGGCGGCCTGCGACGTCGTGGCGCAGGCGATCACCGACCTGGGCGGCCGGGCGCTCGTCGTGGGGCTGTCCCTCGGCGGCTACGTGGGCATCGCCGCCGCCGCACGGCATCCCGGCCTCGTCGCGGGCCTGGTGGCGATGGGGTGCACGACGCGCCCGGACCGGCCCATCGCGCACGCCTACCGGTTTATGGGGCGCCTGGCCTCCCGCAACGCGGAGTGGGCCGACCGGGTGAGCCGTGTCGCGCTGCGCCGGATGCTGCCGGGCGCCGCCGGGGCGGCCATGATCGAAGGCGGGCTGAGCAGCGAGGTCGTGGCGTCCGTCATCGCGGCGATCACGGCGGAGGACCCCCTCACCTCGCTGGCGGCCTACCCCGGGCGGGTCTGGCTGGTGAACGGCGCCCGCGACCCGTTCCGGGCCGACGAACAGGCGTTCCTGCGGGCCTGCGTCGACGGCAGCCTCACGCACGTGCCGGGCCGGGGGCATCTGACCGTGCTCGCCGACCCCGCCCGGCTCGCCCGCTTCGTCGACGCCGCCGCCGGGGAGGTCTCCGGCTGCCCGGCCTGATCACCCCCGCGCCGTACGCCCGGCTCCGCCGAGCGCGGCGACGAGCGCGAGCGCCAGGTAGACCAGCCCCGAGGCGTACCTGAGCGTGCTCGCGCGCAGCCGCCCGCCGAGCGACCCCGCGGTGAGCGCGTACGCGAGGTCGGAGGCCAGCCCGATGACGGCGATCACCAGTCCGAGGAGCAGGACCTGCCCCGGCACGTCGCCCGAGGGATCCACGAACTGGGGCAGGAACGCCAGGAAGAACAGCACGGTCTTGGGATTCAGCACGTTGACCATGACGCCTTCGAGGAAGACCCGGCGCAGCGGCTGCGGCCTCGGCTCGTCACCGCCGGCGCCCCGGCGGGTCAGGGCGCGGACGCCGAGATAGACCAGGTAGGCGACGCCGGCCCACTTCACCGCGGCGAACAGCGCCGCGGACCGCGCGAGCAGATAGGACAGCCCGGCCGCCGCGGCGGCGATGTGGACCAGCGTGCCCGTCTCCACGCCGAGGGCCGAGGCGACCCCGGCGCGACGGCCCTGGGCGACACCCCGGGCGGCGATGTAGAGGTGGTTGGGCCCGGGGACGGCCACCAGAGCCGCCGAGGTCGCCGTGAAAACCAGGAACGTCGAGGTATCGATCACGCTTGCCGAGGCTAGAAGCGTTCCGCCCCGCGTTCCCGGGCCAATCGGCCGCCGTGTGCGTGGACCAATCCGCTCAGAGCGAGCCGGGCCCCTTGGCGAGGTCCCGTACGATCTGGATCAGCTCGGCCGGGTCGAACGGCTTGGTGAGATAGGAGTCGACACCGATGTCGTATCCCCGCCTCCGGTCGTCCTCCTGGGCCCGGGCCGTGATGAGCATGACCTTGATGTGCCGGGTGCTCGGGTCCTCCCGCAACCGCCTGGCCGTCTCCCAGCCGTCCAGGCGCGGCATCATCACGTCGAGCGTGATCACATCGGGATCCACGTCGTGGACGCGGTCCAAGCAGTCCTGCCCGTCGTAGGCGGTCTCGACCTCGAACCCCTCCAGGGTCAGGTTGACCGCTATGAGCTGCCGGATGACCTCGTCGTCATCCACGACCAGCACGCGTCCCAGAAGCTCGCTCACGGCGGCAAAGCTAGCAATGAGACGGGGCGGGCGCGCGGTTTTCGCTGATCTACGGGCTCACCCGCCCGGGCGGCCGTATTGATGTGACGAACGGCCTTCAAGTGCTGGTAGCCTTATCAGCGGTTGAGCCCCCTTAGCTCAGGGGATAGAGCACCGGCCTCCGGAGCCGGGTGCGCAGGTTCGAATCCTGCAGGGGGCACCAT
>NZ_JBDJAW010000100.1 GCF_039649665.1 Microbispora sp. ZYX-F-249
GACCCGCTTTCGCCGCTCCTCGGGGGTGCACACCCCACCCCCGAGGAGCGGTGGGCGCGGCGTCGGCGTTGTCACCGTGGTCCGCTCGTCCGGCACGGCCTTGAGACCGTTCCATGGACCGGAGGAGCCATGTAGAGGTTCGCTGTCCTGGCGTACCAAAATGCAGGTATGTCGTTGACGGAGCAGGCGATCGAACGCATCAGGCAGCTCATCAAGGACGGGACGCTGCCCCCGGGCGCCCGGCTGCCTCCCGAGCAGGAGCTCGCCGCCGAGCTCGGCCTGTCCCGCAACCTGCTCAGAGAAGCGGTCCGCTCCCTCGTCACCACCCGCGTGCTGGAGGTACGCAGAGGCGACGGCACCTACGTCACGAGCCTCTCGCCGGAGCTGCTGCTCGAAGGCGTCGGCCTGGCCGTCGAGATGATGCGGGGCGACGACCTGCTCGAGATCACCGAGGTGCGGCGGCTGTTCGAGCCGGTGGCCACCGCGCTGGCCGCCGCCCGCATCACCGCCCGCCAGCTCGCGGAGGTCGAACGGCATCTCAACGCGATGATCGGGGCGCAGGACGACATCGAAGCGCTCAACCACCACGACGACGCCTTCCACCGCGCCGTGTTCGAGGCGACGGGAAACAAGTCGCTGTCGGCGTTACTCGGCGGCATCGCCAGCCAGACACTGCGGGCGCGTGTGTGGCGCGGGCTCGTGGAGGAGAACGCGGCCGGCCGTACGATCGCCGAGCACGCCGCCATCTACCGCGCGCTCGCGGCCGGCGACGCCCCCCTCGCCCAGGCCGCGGCGCTCATGCACGTCAGCACCACGGAAACCTGGCTGCGGGAAAACCTCGGCCGGTCACGGTCCGGCGCCGACCCGCACCCGACGCCGTGACCAGGGCATGCCGCTCCGGACGAGCAGGCGCCGGGGCCCGGTGACGCATCGGGCCCCGGCGTCACCGGACGCGGCGGCCCCTCACTCGCCGGAGGGGCCGCACCCGTCCCTTCCGGTCAGACCACGGTGCAGGGAACGCCGTTGAGCGTGAAGGCGGTCGGTTCGGCGGTGTTGCCGGTGTGGGTGGCCTGGAAGCCGATGTCGACGGTGGCCCCGGGAGCGAGCGTGCCGTTGTAGTCGACGTTGCGGGCGCTCACCTGGCCGCTGGAGGGCGAGTAGGTGGCGTTCCAGCCGGAGGTGATGGCCTGGCCCGAGGGCAGGGTGAAGGCCAGGGTCCAGCCGTTGATCGTCGAGGTCCCGGTGTTGGTGATGCTGATGCTCGCGGTGAAGCCGTTGCCCCAGGTGTTCATCGTGTAGCCGACCCGGGGCCCGGTCCCGGTGCCGCCACTGGGCGACGCGCTGGGCGACTGGGTGGGCGACACGACAGGCGACACGATGGGCGACGGACTGGGCGACTGGCCGCCGCCCAGGCTGGTCACGAAGGTCGTCATGCTGCGCGCGGGAAGCGTGACGGTGAGGGAGCCGTTCGACATGGTGGTCGCCGCCTGGGGTGCGACGTTCCTGCTCCCGTCGGTCACCCAGGACGAGACGCCGGCCGAGCCGGCGTTCGCCACGGTGAACTGCTGGCTCACCGCGGAGGTCCCCTTGTTCAGGGCGACGATGACGACGGTGTTGCCGCTCCGGTACGCCGAGACGTAGACGTTCGTCGCCGGGTTCGCCGTCGCGTCGATCCGCACGTAGCCGGGACGGACGAACCTGGCGAACTGCGCCATGATGGCGCCGCGCTTGCTGAGCTGGCCGTCCTCGCGCATGGGGCCGTAGCTGCGCCGGATGTACCACCAGACGTACGCCTGGAACTCGGCGTCCACCATGGCGCGGTGCATGTGCTCACCCACGTCGAGCGCCTGTGGCCAGGTGTCCGCCGAGTCGCTGCTGTTGGGGTAGTAGACCTCGGTCATCCACAGATCCTTGCCCGCGCCCTTCTGCTTGAAGAGGGGGTAGGGGAAGTTCGAGTACGACGTGCCGTAGAGGTGCGCGCCGATGATGTCCACATTGGCCAGCGCCGTGGAGTCGTTGAGGATCGGGTCCGACATGCTCTTCACGTACTGGAAGGACTCGGGCGCGATGACCCTGGTGTTGATCGAGCCGGCGTTCTCCCGCAGGAACCGGACCATCTCGGTGGACGTCCACCATGTCCAGTCGTGCGCGTAGTCGGGCTCGTTCTGCACGGAGATGGCGTACAGGTTCACCCCGTTGTTCTTCATGTACGTGCTGAAAGAGTTCAGATGCTGCGCGTACGCGGCGTACTGGTCGTACCTGAGCCGTTTCGCGTTGGTCTGGCCGTTGCGGTTGAAGGTCTCGATCATGCTGGCGGGGGGGTTCCACGGCGACGCGAAGACGGTCACCCCGAGCTCGGCCGCGCGCTGCGCCGTCGCCAGGTCACGGCCGAAGTCCGCCTGGCTCTCACCGACGGGGATCCGGAGGATGGAGAACCCCAGCTTGCCCTCGCCGGTGCCGAACGCCGTCTCCCGCTGGGCGGCCGTCAGGTCGCCGATCCAGGCCGCGTGGGCCATGCCGCCGAAGCCCCGGATCGTCTGCCGCTGCGCCGACGGATTGATGGTCGCGGTGGCCGCCGCGGCCTCCGTGGCCCCCAGGATCGACGTGGCGGCCGTGATAACCGGCAGGGCACCCATCGTCGCCAGGACGGATCTCCGGCTCAGCACTTTCCGCTCGCTGCTGACGGGCTCATTCCGGCCTTGCGTCATGACTCCTCCTGTTGCGCTTCACGTCGAGCACGGGGTCTCGACATCACCTGCGCGCACGTTATAGGAAAATTTCGTGAACTAACCTCCTCAAATTTCGGAAACATCAGCCCGGGTCCCGCTCCCGGCGGCGGTGCGGAAACGCTCTCGGAGCTGGGGGAGAGGCGATGGAAAGCGCATCCGGCCAGGTGAATGAAGACAGGCCGCGCCCGTCCACCGCCGACGAAAGGGGCACGAAAGGCCGAGAATTTTCGTCGAAACCGGTGTCGCGACATCAGGTCCCGCTGAAATTTTCAGCAGCGCACCGCCTCGCCGGGCCGGCGTCCGAGTATGCGAACCGCACACCTCTGACCGATAGCTACCTTGAAAGTCCTTGATAACCCTTTTTATCGCTGCTTTCCGTGGTACCGCGCCGCCGCCCACTGCTCGCCGGCGCCGCAGCCGTGTTCGCGTTCGCGGTCGATCCCGCCCGGGGTCACGTAGACTCCCCCGCATGATCGGGGGAGGCCGGTTGCAGGGACGCCGAGGACTGCGGCGCGGTGACCTCACCGTCGCCGCGATCGCCCAGCTCGCCGGGGTCTCGCCGCCGACGGTGTCGAAGGTGCTCCACGGCCGGACAGGGGTGGGGGAGAGCACCCGTAAGCGGGTGGAGGAGCTCCTGCGCGAGCACGGGTACCGCAGACCGGTCCCCGCCGGGTCGGCGCGCGGCCTCGAAGTGGTGTTCAGCAACATGCTGGGCTTCATAGCGATGGAGATCATGCGGGGCGTCGAGCAGGTCGCGGCCACCCGGCAGCTGGGCGTCGGCTTCACCGACGTGCGCTCGCGCGTGACGGCGGGCCTGCCCTGGGTGGAGCCTCTGCTGCAGCGGCAGCCGGTGGGAGTGATCGCCGTCGTCTCGGAGGTCACCACCGAGCACCGCGAGCTGTTCGAGGCGCGCGGCGTGCCGCTCGTGGCGCTGGACCCGACGGGGGACGTGCATCCCACGCCCTCGGTGGGGTCGACCAGCTGGAGCGGTGCTCTGGCGGCCACGCGGCACCTGCTGGAGCTGGGGCACCGGCGCATCGGCCTGATCACCGGGCCGGCCGGATTCCTGGCCACGCGGGCGCGGCTGGACGGGTTCCGGGCCGCTCTGGACACCGCCGGCGTGCCGTTCGACGAGCGTCTCCTGCGCAGCGGGCCGTTCCTGTTCGAGCACGGGCGGGATCTCGGGTCGCAGCTGCTGACCCTGCCCGACCCGCCGACGGCCGTCGTGTGCGGCAACGACCTGCAGGCGTTCGGCGTCTACGAGGCGGCTCGGCTCCTCGGCCTGCGCATCCCGGACGACCTCAGCGTGGTCGGGTTCGACGACATCGAGCACTGCGAGTGGGTCGCACCGGCGCTGACGACCGTACGTCAGCCGTTCTTCGAGATAGGCGCCACCGCCGCGCGCATCGCGCTGGCGCTCGCCGACGGGGACAGGCCATCCCGGCCACTTGTCGAGCTCGGCGCCGCCCTCGTGGTCCGCGACAGCACGGCCCCGCCGAGATCGGCCTGAGCGGGCTCACCGCCCCACAGAACCGGCCTGCGGCATGACGGCGCCTCTCCGCCACCGGGAGCGGTCGCGGAGAGGCACTGCTCTGAGCCTTCGGCGGGCTCCCTGAGATCACACGTTCGTGATGGTCCACTGGTTGTTGGTGCTGTTGTTCGGCGTCCACATGCCCACGGTGGAGCCGGCGGAGCTGTTGCCCATGCCGTCGAGGGCGGTGCCGGTGCCGCGGTTGACGATCTGGTAGCGGCCGTTGCCCACGTTGTTGAGGCGCCACTGCTGGTTGTTGCCGCCGTTCCAGGCCGACTGCCTGGCGTTGGCGCCGTTGGCGGTGTTGCCCCAGCTGTCGACGACCATGCCGTTGGTGCGGTTGACGATGCGGTACCAGCCGCCGCCCAGGTCGACGAGCTGCCACTGCAGGTTGGTGCTGCCGTCCCAGTTCCACTGCTTGAGGTTCGACCCCGACGCCACGTTGCCGCCGCTGTCCAGGACGAGGCCGGTGGTGACGTTGGTGATCCGCATGTATCCCGTCGGCGTCGAGCCGCCGCCGGACCCGGTCAGGCGGTAGGTGCGCCCTGCCTGGCCGGGCAGCGCGATGACGTCGGCCTCGGGTTTGGTGACGGTGACCGCGCCGCCGGTCTCGGCGTCGACCACCTGGTAGGTGCCGGTGAAGATCCGGCTGCGCACGTTGACCGTACCGTCGCGGTCGAACCTGACGAGGATCTCCGTGGACCCGCCGGAGCTCCACGTCGCGTCCACCGTGTAGCCGCCGCGGCCCCGCAGACCCT
>NZ_JBDJAW010000101.1 GCF_039649665.1 Microbispora sp. ZYX-F-249
CCGCTCTCCGCTCGACCAGCCAAAACGGCGTCTGACCAGCAGTTTCGCTCGGTTCAGACGCCGTTGAGCATTCCGAAGCCGACGATCAGCCAGAAGGAGCGGAAGTGGTAGCGGTGCCAGGCCCACAGGCCAGCCGCCGAAGCGGCCAGGACCGCGAGCAGGATCAGCAGGGCGTCACGCATGGGCGGTCACTCAGGCCGGGATGATCGAGCTGGCCCGGTAGTTGATGTCCCAGCGGGCCTCGCCACTCCGGGGTATTTCCCAGAAGTAGCCGACCAGGCCAACCGGGGTGACGTCCTGTCCAGCGGTGACATGGGGCGCGCCAGGTAGGAGGATGCCATCGTCTCCATGCTGCCGTGACTCTCCTGGCGACGCTTCAGCACCTGGTACAGCTGCCCATGAGGCACTTCTCGTAGGAGTGTCAACGGCCATTTGGTTCTCCCCGTGGGCGGCCTTGAGATCTCCCCGCTGGCGGCCACGAAGTTCTCCCCGACGGCGGCCAGTTATCTCCCCACCGTCGGTGTTGATCGGGTTAGCTGAAGGGCTTCACCCCCTGTCCGGAGGTGGCCTGGGTGAGCCGGAAGCTGTCACCCTGGGTGACCACGAGGTGGGCGTGGTGGAGTAGCCGGTCGACCGTGGCGGTGGCCAGGGTCTTGGGCATGATCTCGTCGAACCCGGACGGGTGCAGGTTGCTGGACACGGCGAGGCTGCGCCGCTCATAGGCGGCGTCGACCAGGCGGTAGAAGCCTTCGGCGGCGTCCGGGGAGACCGGGAGCAGGCCGATGTCATCGACGATGATCAGGTCGGCGCGGATGATGCGGGCCAGGGCGCGGGCGATGGAGTCATCGACGCGGTGGCGGCGGACCAGGGCGCCGAGGTCTTCGATGGTGAACCAGACGACCGTCAGTCCGGCCTCGACGGCGGCCTGGCCCAGCGCTTCGCTGAAGTGGCTCTTGCCGGTGCCCGAGGGGCCGCAGATGCACAGGTTCTCGCGGCGGGTCACCCATTCCAGGCTCTTGAGGGCGTCTCGGGTGGGGCGGGGAATGGAGGATGCGACCTCGTCCCAGTCGCTGAAGGTCTTGCCGGTGGGAAGGCGGCGCGTTTGCGGCGGGTGGCCAAATTGGCCCGGTCCCGGCCGGCTGCCTCTTCGGCGAGCAGGACGCGCACCACTTCGGCGGGGTCCCAGCGTTGCGCCTTGGCGGTGGGCACGACCTCGGGCAGAGCCCGGCGGATATGGGGAAGCTTGAGCCGGCGGGTCAGCTCGATCGCCTCGGCCAGCGGGTCACCGGCGGAGGCGGGAACGGTGCGCAACGGGGTGGCCATCAGATGAGATCCTCCTCCTGGTCGGCGGGCGCGGGCAGGACGGGCTCGACATGGGCGGGAACCCCGGTGCCGAAAGCGGCCCAGGCGGAGGTGCCCGGCTGCAGGCTGTGGTCCTCACCCGGCCGGGTGGGCTCAGCACCGGCCCGGCGTGCCTGGTAGTCCAGGATCGACAACAAATCGGCCTCGGCGAAGCGGCCGCTGACGGCTGCGGTGCCCAAAGCGCGGTCGACCGCACTGGGCGAATGCAGCTTGGCCAGCGCGACAGCCGCGGCCATCTTGGCCCGGATCCGGCGGGTGCCCGCCGCGGCGGCCTCACTCAGCCAGGAGGCGGCCCCGGGGCCGAGCATCAAGAACGCCGCCTCCTCGGGATTGGTGGCCTTGGGGATACGGTCGGCATCCTTGTCCGGGCGGGGCGGGTAGTGGGCGGGGTCGATCACCGGCGTCCCGGCGGTGCCCCGCCGGTGCCGGGCCACCTCCCCAGCGGTGCCATCGTCGGCGACGGCGGTGACGATGAGCTCATCGCCGTGGAAGCGGGCCCAGACCCGCGTGTCGACCAACCGATGCGGCACCGAATAGCGCACGCCCTCCACCGAGATGGTGCAGTCCCAGTTCACCCGCCGGGTCGTGCCGAACGCCGCGGTGAACGCAGAGGCCGGCAGTGGGTGCAGCCGGGCGCGTTCCTCGGCCAGCATCTGCTCGGGCACCCGCCGGCTCAGGCGGTGCACCCGCGTGTTGACCTGCTGGCAGAACTCCCGGCAGGCCGTCTCCAACTGCGCGAACGTCCGATACTCGCCCAGCAGGTTGACCTCGGTGGGCACCAGGTCGGCCTTGGCGATGCGCACCGTCGCCTCGCTGCCGCCCTTGGATTCGGGATCGGCCGGCACACAGGTGCGGATCGTCATCCCGTAATGCTTGGCCACCTCGACGATCTCGGCGTTGCGGACCGCGATCCCGGCCACGTGCTCGGCTGTGACGGTCTTTTCGTTGTCGGTCAGCGCATAGGCCGGCACCCCGCCGATCCGGCGCAGCGTCGTATCCAGGCACGCGACGATCGTCGGCAGCGTCTTGTCCCAGACCGGAATCACCACCCGGAACCGCGACCAGGCCAGCCACGCGCACCACAACGTGGTCTGCCGCCCGCCGATCAGCGGGCCGGTGCCCCAGTCCCACTGCAGTCACAGCCCCGGCTCGACCACCCACGGCCGGTAGATGCGATGGCGGCCCAGCCGATACTGCGCTTTGGCCTCGGCCACGGTCCGCCGGGTGGTGCGCTCACCGCCGGTGAATCCCATCGCGACGATCCGCTTGTGCACCACATCCGCGCGGATCTTCCCCCGCGAGCGGACCACCAGCTCCTCGATCTTCGGCAGGTAGGCATCGATCGCCCGTTCCCGGTGCTTGCGCTGCTCGGGGGCCTGCCCGGCCGCGCGCATCTTCACATAACGGGCCACCGTGTGGTGGTCACACCCGGCCAGCTCGGCCGCGGCCCGGTAACTGCCGGTGAGGTCATACGCCTCGAGAATCTCCATGATCTCCCTGCTGCTCTTCACCCGCTCGACTGTCGCCGACCGGGACAGATACGGAAGGAGCGGGAGATATCTGGCCGTCCACGGGGAACCCGGCGGCCATCAGTGGGGCGGTATCTGGCCGCCTACGGGGAGCTTTCCATGGCCGCCGTCATAGGAGAAAGAACTCCACGCTGTTCCAGCTCACTCGGCTACCTGATCCAGGGGGACTCCAGCGTTGCGCCAGGTCGGAAGGCGTGTACGTCGAATGTCGTAGTGACGTCCCGCGAGCGGCGAGGTGCCAGACCGTTGCCGCGGTGTTCTGGACGTATCCGATCAGGCTGGGGTCGTGGATCCTGTGGTCAGCGGCTGGAGAACAAGCAGCCCAGTCCACAAGGCCACGGCGAGCCTGCCCTGCACCCATGTAAGCGCGGTCGGCACATGTTGCACTGGAATGACGCGGTGAACTGCGCCCGTCTGCGGGTCCCAAACGCGGATGGTCTTGTCGTTGCTGGCCGTGGCGAGTAAAGGTCGGCCGTTGAGGGTGAAGGCACATACCGCCGTCACCCAAGCTGTGTGGCCTTCAAGCTTATGTTGCTTTCTGCCAGTGTCTGCGTCCCAAATGTGGATGGTCCTATTGCTGGCCGTGGCGAGCAGTGTCCGGCCGCCGAGGGTGAAGGCGCATACCGCTTGTACCCACTCCTCATGGCCTGCGAGGGTCCGCTGTAGCAAGCCGGTACTAGGGTCCCAGATAGCCACCTTTCTATCCGCGGTAGTGGTGGCGAGCATGACGCGGTCATGGGAGAAATAAGCGCAAAGTGTCTGTGTAGTGGTATCCCTCAGGAGGAACGCCGTCATTTTGCCCCATAAACCGCTGGGATCTTTGAGAGTGTGTTCGTGCTGGCCTGTATCGGCGTCCCAAACGCGCACGGTAGTATCCCCGGCAGCGGAAGCGAGGAGAGTGCGGCCGTGCACGTTGATAGCACATACTGCCTTTACTCCTCCTTTATGACCTTTTAAAGTATGAAGGACATGGCCGGTGTTGGAGTCAAAGATGCGAACTCTATAGTCGTCATAGCCGGCGGCGAGGAGCGTACGCCCATTTGAATCGAATGCGCAAACATCATTGATGCGCAGGTCTTCCTGAACAAGTATTCCCCGAGCATAGGCCCATCCAGGGCTGGAGATTACCGTTCGGCCATTGCCGGTGTCGGCGTCCCAGATTCGTATGGTCAAATCGTCGCCAGCGGTGGCGAGTAGGGTGTGGCCGTGCTCGGTATAGGAACAGATTGTCCGCACCCAATCGCTGTGGTATTCATGAGCACGATGACGCTTACTCGCATCGGGGTCCCATGTTCGGATCGTTCCATCGTCACTGGCGGTGGCGAGAAGGGTGCGGCCATTGGAGGTATAGGAGCAAATCGCTCCCACCCAAGCGCTGTGGCCTACTAGGGTGCGTACGAGTTTTCTGGTATCGAGGTCCCAGATCCTCACATCTGCGGATCTGCTTACGGTGGCGAGTAAGGTGCGACCATTAGACGTAAAGGCACATACTGCTGGTATCCTGAGTGTTTGTTCGTTTAGAGGGCCTTCGCTGACCCCTTGGTGTTCGCCGGTTTCTACGTCCCAGACATTCACAGGTATGGTGCCGCCCAAGTCGGCGAGTGCTTCAAACAGGGAATTACCGTTGGTGGTGGCGAGTAAGACGCGCCCACGAGAATTAACAGCGCATACCGTGCCTGGGCCAGTGATTCGGTCCTCGATGGTGCGATAAAGTTCGCCAGTAAACGGGTCCCAAACATGGATTCCTTCGTAGCCGGCGCTGGCTAGTAGGGCGCGTCCACGTATGGTGAAGGCGCATAATGCATTCACGCCGGAGGTG
>NZ_JBDJAW010000102.1 GCF_039649665.1 Microbispora sp. ZYX-F-249
GCCAGCGCTCCACGTCGCCGCGCCGGCCCAGCTCCTCGATGACGCGGACCATGCGGTCGGCCGCGACCCAGGCCATGACCTTCGAGTGGACGAAGTGGCGGCGGGGGCCGCGCACCTCCCACAGTCCCTCGTCGGGCTGATCCCAGTTGTGCTCGAAGAACTCCATGATCTTCGTGACCAGGGCCCAGGCGTGGTCGTCGGGTCCCATGCCCTGCTTGCGCGCCTGGTAGAGGGCGTCGACGAACTCCCCGTAGATGTCGAGCTGCAGCTGGGTCGCCGCGCCGTTGCCGATCCGCACGGGGGCCGAGTTCTCGTAGCCGGGCAGCCAGTCGAGCGTCATCTCCGGCAGTCGCCGCTCGCCGGCCACGCCGTACAGGACCTGTACGTCCTCGGGGCGGCCCGCGATGGCCCGCAGCAACCAGGAACGCCAGGCGTCCGCCTCCTCGACGTACCCGGAGCTGGTCAGCGCGTCGAGCGTCATCGCCGCGTCGCGCAGCCAGCAGTAGCGGTAGTCCCAGTTGCGCACGCCGCCGAGGTGCTCGGGCAGCGACGTGGTCGGCGCCGCGACGATGCCGCCGGTCGGGCTGTAGGTCAGCGCCTTGAGCGTGATGAGCGAGCGGACGACGGCGTCGCGCCACGGGCCCCGGTAGCCGCACCGGGAGACCCACTCCTCCCACAGGAGCCTGGTCTCGGTGAGCTGCTCCAGCGGGTCGATCCGCTCCGGCTCCGGCTGGTGGGAGGGGTGCCAGGTGAACACGAACGGCACCCGCTCCCCGGCGGCGACGGTGAACGTCGCCTCGTGCCGGTAGTCGCTGCCGCGCAGATGGACGGGGGAGTGGATCCAGACCGAGTCGGGACCGCCGACGGCGTGCAGGTGCCCTCCCGTGCGCCGCACCCACGGCACGATGCGGCCGTAGTCGAAGCGGATGCGGATCTCCGTCGTCATCTCCACGGTCCCCGACAGGCCCTCCACGACGCGTACGAGGTCGGGGTTGGCGTGCCGGGGCGGCATGAAGTCGATGACCTTGACCGTGCCCGTGGGGGTCTCCCAGACGGTCTCCAGGATGAGCGTGTCCTCGACGTACGCCCGGCGCGTGGCCAGCTCGTGTCCCACCGGGGCCAGCCGCCAGAAGCCGTTGGACTCGTCGCCGAGCAGGCGGGTGAAGCAGGCGGGGGAGTCGAAGCGCGGCAGGCACAGCCAGTCGATCGAGCCGTCACGGCCGATGAGGGCGGCCGACTGCATGTCGCCCACGAGGGCGTAGTCCTCGATCCGCATGCCGTCACGCTACCCGGCTCACGCCGTCACCCACATCCGTGCTTTGATCACCTGTAATTGAATGGCTTTACTGTCGCGGGAAGGCGAACGTAATCTTTTCCTCTGCCGCTTTCCGCCGATCGTGCTGGAGTCGCCTTTCTCATGACTCATCCGCCGTCGGTGCCGTCACCGGCTCCGCAGCCGTCGCCCGCGCCCGTGACCACGGAAGACGTGCCCGTCCCCCGGCCTTCGCCGACGCCTCAGCCGTCCCCGGTCGGGGCGATTAGTGACGGCTATTCCGGGATAAATCCGGCCTCAATGGATGAATTTGAGAAAGGACTTGGGCGCGCCGAGGACGTGATGGGCCGCAACGAACACGTCCTCGACCGGACCCTGCGACGTCTCGGCCTCGACACCTCGGGCCTGGCGGCCGTACGCGAGATGCGCAACTGGATCGCCGCCGCCCGTCCCGACCTGCGCAGGCGCAGCGCGACGATCCGTGCGGAGCAGACGGAGTGGGCCGCCTCAGGCGCAGTCCCTGGCGGGCTGAGCGCCTTCGACGAGGCCCTGTACGGCAGAGCCGGCCGCGATCCGGACGTCTACGCCGCGGTGACGGCGCTGACGGATGCCGCCGCGGGCGGAGAAGCCGACGAGAGGACGCTGGCGGCGCTGGAGAAGCGGAAAGGGGACGCCGCGTTCACGACCGCGCTGATGACCACGCTGGGCGCGGCCGGGTTCCGCGCGCTCATGGCCCAGACCGTCGAGCACGGCGGCGGGCGGAAGACGCAACGGCTGCAGGCCGCGCTCGGGTCGGCGCTCGGCACCGCGAGCCGGCGGCTCGGCGACGCCTGGCGCGACGAGCTGACCTCCGGCTTCCGCGTGGGCTGGCAGGAGGGACTCGCGGTCGCGCTCGCCCTCAAGCAGGGGGGATACGACACCCGGTTCCTGACGGCGGTGGCCGGGAAGCTCGACGCGTGGGACCGCGAGATGGCCAAGTTCCCGGTCGGTTCGGACCCGGGGGTGATGCGGACGGTCATGGAGGCGCTGAGCCGCGATCCCGCCGCCGCGCAGGACTTCTTCACCGGCGACCCGACCATGCTGAAGCGTTACCTGACCGAACGCGGGCTGGGGGACGGCGGCACCGCCCTGGGCAAGGCGCTCGAAGCGGCGACGCTGACGTTCCGCGACCACGAGGGTTCCCCGCAAGACCCCTCCCGCGGCTACCTGTCGGCCAAGCTCACCTCGGAGCTCGTCCACACCGAGGCCGGACGCATCGAAGCGGGCCGCCCTTCGTTCCTCAAACCCGTCACCACCGGCCGCATCCTCGCCGGCTACATCAGCGACATCGACTACGTGGCACAGCGAGGGCGGGATTTCAAGGTTCCGAGCGTTCGCGGCGTCGACAGCCCAGGTGTGCCTGGTCAGGATTCATGGGGGGCGCAGTTCAACAAGAAGGAACTTCGCGCGGTCATGCAGGAAGCGTTCGCAGATCAGGCTGCCTTCGTTCCTGTGATGGCCGCTCAGACAGCCTTCACCGGCCACCTTCTCGATTACGGGGCGGCGCAGATGGCGACGCGACGCGAGAAGGGCGACGATCCCGCAGGCACTCTCCTGGCGAACGCTCAGCAGGCCGGAGCAGGGTTCGGCCTGATAGCGGATGCAGCCGGGCTGGCGAAGATCGAGGCGGGGAAGGAACTGGACGAGGCGCAAGAGCGCAACATGAAGGTTCTCATGGCCGTGGTGAACACCGCCCTGGTCTTTCCCAAGAAGGGAGGGTGGCCGATCACCGCGGATCTGGTCGGGGCCTGGACGGGCATCGTCGAAGACAGTGCCAAGGGGGACGCGGAAAGCAAGGCTCGCAGCGAGGCGAACACGGCCGTGGACCAGGCTCGTACCCTCGTGCACGATCTCACCGCGTCGGCCATGCTCAAGCACGGGCTTTTCGGCCGGGCGGAACCCGCTGACGAGAATCATCCGTGGGCGACATTGGAGGGTTTGAAGGAAGGCGGCGACCCGCGGGACAACCCCAACAACTTCCTGAAGGACGACGGCCGGACGCTCATGACCATAGACGAGATGACGGACAAGACGGCGACCAACGACACCGATCGCTATCGGCGCGTCGGGGCCTACGAACGCTGGCTTCACGACGGACTGTCCGGAAAACCCTGGAGGGACGTCGAGGCCCGGCTGGATCAGGGCTTCTCCCAGTCTTTCGGAAAGTACGGCGCATGACGAGATCCGCCG
Source organism: Microbispora sp. ZYX-F-249 (assembly GCF_039649665.1). NCBI lineage: Bacteria > Bacillati > Actinomycetota > Actinomycetes > Streptosporangiales > Streptosporangiaceae > Microbispora > Microbispora maris. The sequence goes on from NZ_JBDJAW010000102.1 coordinate 3,503, forward strand.
CGGTTCGGGTCATGACGCTCTTCGGCGCGCTGGTCCTGCTGACAGGGTGTCAGCACAGCGAGAACAAGGCGGTCGACCGGGATCCCCTTCCGACGTCGGCAGAGCCTCCGTATGTGTGCGGCCACATCCCGGCGAGAGCGGTGGAGCTCATGACCGGGGCACGCGACCCGCTGGTGCAGGGGTCCTTCGACCTCTCGGCGGCCGGTGGTCTCGGCGCGGGGAGTTGCGCCGTTTACCAGCGCGGGGGCGAGCGTCTCAAATTGCTGCAGATTCAGCTGACTCCCGGAGGATTCCGAGGAGCTGTGGAGGAGCAACTCGCCGACGGAGCGTCGCCCTTGCCGGAGTTGGTGCCGGGGGCCGTCGGGTACTACTTCGCCCCTGCCGATGGCGAGGACAACGAGGCCTACGCACTCCTCGTCCGAGGGAAGGCGGAGATCGACATAGCGCTGGAGATAGGCGTCGAGGGGCGGGACAACGCGGCTGACGTGCTGGCGCTGATGAAGCTGATCGCGCCCAGGCTGATCACGGACGCGAGCGCTCCGTCGGCGGGTCCGTCCGCTCCGGGGAAGGGCTGATTGGCTGATGGCGGCGTTGGTGCCCAATCCGTTGTATCTGGCGCTGGGGGAGGCACTGCGGACGGCCGAGCCTCTCGTCGGGGAGATCGAAAAGGCCGTCGAGGGGCCGTACCTGCACTTCCACAACGGGACGGTGTGGACCGGACCGGCGGCGCGGCGTTTCGACCAGGAGTTCGCGCAGAACCGGTCGCGGGTGCGTGGCTCTGCCGAGCGGATCCTGTCCGAACTCCGGCAGGCACTGGCCCGAACCCCGCCGGAGGTGACGGAGGAGGAGGCCAGGTCCATCAGGGACCGGTACGACCTGCCGTGATCCTGTTCGTGCCGCTCAGCGCCTGGGCCGTGTGGATCAGGTGGATGTGGGTGAAGGCTTGGGGGAAGTTGCCGAGTTGGCGTCCTGTTCTGGGGTCGTATTCCTCGGCGAGGAGGCCGACGTCGTTGGTGC
>NZ_JBDJAW010000103.1 GCF_039649665.1 Microbispora sp. ZYX-F-249
CCCGTTGCTCACGGGCGTGGGTGGGGGCGGCGGTTGTTCTCGGTGTGTTCGTTGCCGGGGTCGGCGTGCCGGACGGTTTGGTCACCCCGGCGAGCGCCGCGACCGAGACGCCAACCCAGGAGGAGCGCAGCGTCGAGGGCCGGCCGGTCGTGGTGCCCACTCCTCATGTGAAGGCCGAGGAGGCGTCTCACCAGGCGAAGAAGCCGCCGGCGCCGGTGTGGCCGAAGAGCGGATCGGCGCGGGTGAACATGGTGCCGGGCGGGGCTGCGGCCGTACCGGGGTTGCCGGTGGCGGTGGCCGCCGCTGATGCGCCCGAGGCCACACCGAGTCCGTCGCCGAGCGCGTCGCCCTCCCCCACGAGCAAGAAGCCTGCGTCCGCGCAGCGGGATGAGAAGTCGCCGAAGGCGGAGCCGTCGCAGGAGCCGGTGCTTGAGTCTCCGGCCTCGGTAACGGTGAAGACGTTCGACAACACTGTGGCCCGCACGCTCGGCGGGGTCGGCATGGTGCTGCAGCTGACCCGGGCGGACGGCGGTGCCCGTCCGGCGTTGGCGAAGGTCACGGTGGACTACTCGTCGTTCCGCGGTGCGGGCGGGGGTGGGTTCGCCTCCCGCTTGACGCTGCTGCGGTTGCCGGCGTGTGTGCTGCAACAACCGCTGACGCCTGAGTGTACTAAGCAGGCGGCGGCGCAGCGGCGGGTGCTGCCGGTGGTCAACGACATCAAGACCGGTCATCTGACGGCCGAGGTCGAGGTCGCTCCCGCCGCGGGCGGCACGACGCCACCCCCCGCCGGTAGCGCTGCAGGCACCGGCACGCAGGCCGCGCCGACCATCGCGGCCACGCCCTCTGCGAAGGCCTCGGCCGCCTCGCCCGCAGCTGCCGCTGGCGGTACCGCTGATGCGTTCGTGTATGCGGTGGCGGCCTCGGCGGCGGCCACGGCGGAGGGGTCGATGGCGGGTAATTTCGCCGCGTCGCCGTTGAAGCCGTCGGGGACGTGGCAGGCGGGCCAGGCCGGTGGTGCTTTTACCTACAGCTACCCGATCACCGCCCCGCCCGCCCCGTCCGGCGACGCCCCTCAGTTGGCGCTGCAGTACTCCTCGGCGGCGGTGGACTCGCTGACCTCGCAGACCAACAACCAGTCCGGCGTGGCCGGCATGGGCTGGGAGCTGGAGGCCGGGTTCATCGAGCGGTCGTTCGTGTCGTGTGCGGACTATGCCAAGTCGGGCCGGATGGGTTATAACACCGCCCAGGTGGGCTGGCCGGACAAGTGCTGGCACTCGCCGTACTCCTCCGACCCGGGCGCCTCGAAGCTGACGCTGTCGGTCGACGGTCACTCCACCGACATCGTCAAGGACTCCAACGGTAAGTGGCGCACGGTCGAGGACTACGGCTGGAAGATCGAGCAGATCTCCTACAGCCCCGAGTCGGGGCAGGAGTGGTGGCGGATTACCACCCAGGACGGCACGGTCTACCGGTTCGGCTACACCGAGGACGCCTCGCTGCTGATGTCGTTCATCGGCGACGACGAGGGCGAGCCGTGTCACGAGTACTACCCCGAGCCGGGCAGCGGCGAGTCCACCGTCGAGCAGATCTGCGAAGCCCCCTGGCGCTGGGAGCTCGACCAGGAGATCGACCCGAACGGCAACGCGATCGACTACTCCTACACCAAGGAATCCGACGCCTACTGCACCGGGGCGTCGGACTGGGAGTGCGACCCGGAGTACGACAAGGCCGCCAACCTGCGCGAGGTGCGTTACGGCCACAACACCAACGTGACCGGCTCGACGCCGACGGCGCGGATCGTGTTCACCACCACCGGCCGGGGTTCCGGCGGTATGACCGATGTGCCGACCTTCTGCGAGGACGGGAACCCCGGGTACTGCCTGTTCAACCAAGGGCCGTCCTTCTACACCACCCACAAGCTGAGCTCGATCACCACCCAGACGCTGATCCCGGGCGCCACCGACTGGCAGGATGACAGCAACTGGGAGGACGTCACCCGGTGGAACCTGTCCTACCAGTGGCTGACCGGCGACACCTGGAACGCCGACGAGTACCCCATCTTGTGGCTGGACTCCATCCAGCAGGTCGGGTTGGCCGGCGGCCACGGCACCTCGATCGCGCTGCCGCCGACCACGTTCGATGCGAAGTTCCTGAACAACGCCGTCAGCACCGGGCTGGACCCGGTGCAGTTCCCCCGCATCGGCGCGGTGAACAACGGTCTGGGCGGCCGCAGCGAGGTGGACTACGGCCAGCCCCACCCTTGCCCGAACCCCTGGCAGTATCCGCCGACCACCGGCTGGGACACCCGCGGGCTTGACTGCTACTTCATCACCACCAACCAGGAGATCATCGACGGCACCTGGTACTACTACGGCGAGGTCTACGCCAAATGGCTGGTCATGTCGGTTACCGACATCGACATGGTCGGCGGGTCACCGGAGCAGGTGACCAGCTACTCCTACGGCGGCAACCCGGCCTGGGCGGTCCCAGACAACCCCCTGGCAGTGCGCCAGCCCTTCCGCAACAAGGACTACACCGAGTGGCGCGGTTACGGTCAGGTGACCACGACCGTCGGCAGTGGATCCAGCCCGTCGGACTACAGCACGACCTCGGCGAAGTTCTTCCGCGGCTTGTCCGGCCAGAGTCTTACCGACTTCGACGGCAACAGCTACTCCGACCGGATCGAGCTGAACGGGCGCACCCTGCAGGAGCAGACCCGGGACAGCAACGGGGAGAACAGCTCCACTAGGTACGTGTACGCGGTGACCGTCACCGGCAACGCCCCGGGCACCCGCAAACCCTCCCGGGTCGACCAGACACGCGAGGTCGCGCGGGAGAAGAGCACCACCGGCTGGCGCTACACCGAGGCCAAGACCACGTATAACAGCGACGGTCTGCCGTTCACGGTCAACGATTACGGCGACACGAGCACGGCCTCGGACAACACCTGCACCGCCATCACCTACGCGCGCAATGCCACCGACTGGTTGATCGACTACGAGGCATCGGAGGAAAGACACGCCGGAGACGATTGCACCACCGGTGAGCTCCTGAGCCGGACGGTCTATCTCTACGACGGAGCGGAAGACCCGGCCGCCAACACTCCCACGCGCGGAAACGTCACCGAGACCCGCGCTTTCCGCACCGACACCGACTATGTCAAGTCCCTGTCGACCTTCGACAACTACGGTAGGCCGCTGACCACGACCGAACCGGTCGGCAAGACGGCTAAGCCGGAGGAGATCAAGAAGACCATAACCTCCTACAACCCGGCCGTCGGCTGGCCGAGGTACGGGGTAAAGGTCACCAACCCGCTCGAGCACGAGGTGACCACCTGGTCCTCGCAGTACAACGGTCAGCCCGTAGGGATGCAGGACGCCAACAACAACAAGGTCAACATCGACTACGACGTTCTAGGCCGCACGCTGCAGCTGTGGACCCCGGAGGCGCCCAAGCCTGCCGACGGCGACAACGACCACAGCGACAATCCCCCCGCGGCGAAGGTCACCTACACCCTCACCGCCGGCCAGCCAGCCCGGACCCTGGTCTCCCGCCTGCAGTCCGGCGCCCGTAGCAACACGGCCACGTACACCTCCGCCTACACCTACATCGACGGCTTCGGCCGTCAACGCGAGGTGCAGACCGCATCCCCCTCAGGCGGCCGGATCGTGCAGGTCACCACCTACAACGGGCGCGGGCTGACCGCAGCGACCTCCGCCCCGGTCTGGGACTCCGACCACCAGCCGGGCGCCGGCCTGCACAACCCCAACCCTGAGGACATCCCTCAGTGGTCCAAGCAGGAGTACGACGGGCTCGGCCGGGTCACCGCCCAAGTGGATATGACCGGCGAGACGGAGTTCCGCCGTACGACCACCAACTACCTGGGCGCGGACAAGTACGAGGTGCTCCCGCCCGTGGGCGGCAAGAAGGTCTACTACACCGACGCCGCCGACCAGGTCACCAAGATCGAAGAATGGCTCACCGGCAACGGCACCAGTCAGCAGGCTGCCGCAGCCGCCGGTCCGACGCCACCGACCTCATCGAAGGCCTCCTCCGCTGTCGCTGCTGGCACGAGCGAGCAGGCGGAGGCGACCGAGTCCCCGGCGGCCGACGCCCCCTCGAATGCGAATGCATCGGCCGCCGAGGTGCAGGCCGCGCGCAGCCGTGCGTCGGCGGAGGCGAAGCGGTCAGGCAAGGCGGTCGAGGTGGCGGCGCTGACCTCGGTTGTGAGCTCGACCGTGGCCAACCCGGACGGGTCGTTCACCACCTCGATCGGTACGCAGCCGGCCAGGATCAAGCAGGCTGGGAAGTGGGTGGCGATCGACACCACACTGGTGGACAAGGACGGTGCCTTGGTACCCAAGGTCGGGCCCGCGGTGAAGGTGTCCACTGGTGGTGATGGGCCCTTCGCCACGATGGCCGATGAGGCGGGCAACTCGATCGCGCTGAGCTGGCCCACGC
>NZ_JBDJAW010000104.1 GCF_039649665.1 Microbispora sp. ZYX-F-249
GCCGTTTTGTGCGGGCGTGGGTGGGGGCTGCTGTTGTTCTCGGTGTGTTCGTCGCCGGGGTCGGCGTGCCGGATGGGCTCGTCACCCCCGCGAGCGCCGCGACCGAGACGCAGGCGCAGCAGGAGCGCAGCGTAGAGGGCCGTCCGATCGCGGTGCCGACTCCCCGTGTGAAGGGCGAGGAGTCGTCGCACCTGGCGAAGAAACCGTCGGCACCCGTGTGGCCGAAGAGCGGGGCGGGACGTGTGGACGTGGTGGCGGGCAAGCCTGCCGCCGTGCCGGGGGTGCCGGTGACGGTAGCAGTGCCGGACGCGGGAGACGGCGCCACGCCGAGTCCGTCGCCGAGCGTGTCGCCCTCACGGGCGAGCAAGAAGGGGGAGTCCGCGTCGCCGGATGAGAAGGCGCAGAAAGTGGAGCCGTCGCAGAAGCCGGTGACGGAGTCACCGGCCTCGGTGACGGTGAAGACGTTCGACAACACTGTGGCCCGCCGTCTGGGCGGGGTCGGCATGGTGCTGCAGTTGACCCGGGCGGACGGCGGTACGAGCCCTGCGGCGGCGAAGGTCACGGTGGATTACTCGTCGTTTCGGGGCGCGGGCGGGGGTAGCTTCGCCTCCCGGCTGACGCTGCTGCGGTTGCCGGCGTGCGTGCTGCAGCAGCCGTTGATGGCCGAGTGTGCCAAGCAGCGGGCGGCGCAGCAGCGCGTGCTGCCGGTGGTCAACGACGTAAAGACCAGCAGCCTGACGGCCGAGGTCGAGGTCGCTCCCGCAGCGGGCGGCACCTCCACGGCCGCGACCGGCGGAGCCGCAGCCAGTGGAGCGCAGGTCACGCCTTCGGCGAGCGCCACGGCCGTGGCCGCTGCCGCAGGCGACACCGCTGCTATCTCCGCTGGTGGATTCGTCTACGCAGTGGCGGCTTCTGCTGCGGCGACGGCGTCGGGGTCGCTGGTGGGTGATTTCTCGGCGTCGCCGTTGAAGCCGTCGGGGACGTGGCAGGCGGGCCAGTCGGGTGGAGCGTTCACCTACAGCTACCCGATCTCCGCCCCGCCCGCCCCATCCGGGGACGCCCCGCAACTTGCGCTGCAGTACTCCTCGGCGGCGGTGGATTCGCTCACCTCACAGACAAACAATGGCTCCGGCCTGGTCGGCATGGGCTGGGAGCTCAACACCGGGTTCATCGAGCGGTCGTTCGTGTCGTGTTCGGGGTATGCGAAGTCGGGCCGGATGGGCTACAACACCGCCCAGGTCGGCTGGCCGGACAAGTGCTGGCAGTCGCCATATGGGGATGAGGCCTCCTCGAAGCTGACGTTGTCGCTGGACGGCCGATCCACCGACATCGTCCAAGACTCCAGCGGTAAGTGGCGCACGGTTGAGGACTACGGCTGGAAGATCGAGGCGATGTCCTCGCAGTCGTGGTGGCGGATCACCACCCAGGACGGCACGGTCTATCGGTTTGGCTACAACACCGACTCCTCGCTGACGATGGCGTTCATCGGCGACGACGAGGGCGAGCCGTGTTATGAGTACTACCCTGAGCCGGGCAGCGGCGAGTCCGAGGTCGAGCAGATCTGTCAGGACACCTGGCGCTGGATGCTGGACCGGGAGGTCGACCCGAACGGCAACGTGATCGACTACTCCTACGACAAGGAAGAAGACGAATACTGCACGGTGGCGCTGGACTACTTCAGCACGTGCGATCCGGAGTACGACAGGGCAGTCAACGTGTCTACGGTGAGCTACGGCCACAACATAAACGTGGCGGGCTCGAGTCCGACTGCGCGGATCGTGTTCACCACCGCCGGCCGGGCTTCCGGCGGTATCACCGACGAGCCGGAATACTGCGAGGAGGGGCGCGACCCTTCGGACTGCATGTACGGTACGGGGCCGCGGTTCTACACCAGCCGGAAGCTGACCTCGATCACCACCCAGACCCTGATCCCGGGCACCTCCAACTATGAGAACGTCACACGGTGGGACCTGTCGTACCAGTGGCTGACCGGCGATGGTTGGAATGCGGACGAGTATCCCGTCCTGTGGCTGGACTCCATCCGCCAGGTCGGCCTGGCCGGCGGCAAGGGCACGTCGATCGCGCTGCCGCCGACCACCTTCGACGCGACCTACCTGGACAACGCCGTCAGCATCGAACTGGATTCGGCGGAGTTTCCCCGCATCGGCGCGGTGAACAACGGGCTGGGCGGCCGCAGCGAGGTGGAGTACGGCCAGGCCAACCCCTGCCCGAACCCCTGGCAGTATCCGCCGACCGACATCTGGGACAACTCCGGCTACGACTGCTACTTCGTCACCACCCGCTACGAAACCGTCAACGGAAGCCGCTACTACTACGGTGAGGTCTACGCGAAGTGGCTGGTGATGTCGGTCACCGACATCGACATGGTGGGCGGCTCACCCAGCCAGGTCACCAGCTACTCCTACGACGACGACCCGGGCTGGGCGATCCCGGACGACCCCCTAGCCGTGCGCGACCCGTTCATGCGGGACGACTACACCGAATGGCGCGGCTACGGGCAGGTGACCACGACCGTCGGCGGCGGATCCGGCTCCAGCACGACCTCGGCCAAGTTCTTCCGCGGCATGTCCCGCCAGTCCCTCACGGACTTCGACGGCAACAGCGTGCGGGATCGCATCGAGCTGAAGGGGCGCCCGCTGCAGGAGCAGACCCGCGACGGCAACGGGGAGAACTCCTCCACGCGGTATGAGTACAAGGTGACCGTGACCGGCACCGGCCCGGGCACGCGTGCCCCCTCCCGGGTGGACCGGACACGGACGGTGACCCGGGAGAAGGCCACCACCGGTTGGCGTTACACCGACACCAAGACCACCTACAACTCCGACGGGCTGCCTGTCACGGTCAACGACCTGGGTGATACCAGCACCGCGTCCGACAACACCTGCACCGCGATCACTTATGCCCGCAACACCGGTAAGTGGATGCTGAGCTACGTGGCGTCGGAGGAGAGACACGCGGGTGACGACTGCACCACCGGTGATCTGCTGAGCCGGACCGTCAATCTCTACGACAGTGCGAGCGACCCGTCGGCCAACACTCCCACCCGCGGCAACGTGACCGAAGCCCGGGGATACTCCACCAACACCGACTACCTCAGGTCCCTGTGGACCTTCGACGGGTACGGCAGGCCGCTGACGACGACCGAACCGGTCAGCCACACGGTCAAGCCGGAGGAGATCAAGAAAACCACCACCACCTACGACCCCGCCGTCGGCTGGCCGTCGGAGGGGGTGACGGTCACCAATCCGCTCGGGCACCAGGTGACCACTTGGTCCTCCCAGTTCAACGGTCAGCCGGTGGGCATGCGGGACGCCAACAGCAACAACGTCAACATCGACTACGACGTCCTCGGGCGAACCCTGCAACTGTGGACCCCCGACGCCCCCAGGCCTGCCACCCCTGACCCCAGCGCCGCCCCGGCGGCGAAGGTCGCCTACACCGTCACCGCCAGCGAGCCGTCCCGGACCATGGTGTCTCGCCTGCAATCCGGAAGCGGCAGCACCGCCAAGTGGGTCTCCACCTACACCTACAGCGACGGGTTCGGCCGCGAGCGTGAGGTGCAGAGCGCCTCGCCCGCAGGTGGCCGGATCGTCCAGGTCACCACCTACGACGAGCGCGGGCTGACCGAGCGGACCTCCGCCCCGATCCACAACAACGGCACGCCGGGTTCGGGCCTGGTGAACCCCGCGTGGGGTTCGGTCCCGCAGTCGTCCAAGCAGGAGTACGACAGGCTGGGCCGGGTGACCGCCCAGGTGGACATGAGCGGCTCCACCGAGCGGCGCCGTACGACCACTAACTACTTGGGCGCGGACAAGTACGAGGTGATTCCGCCGGTGGGCGGAAAGACCGTGTACTACACCGACGTCGCCGACCAGGTCACCAAGATCGAGGAATGGCTGAGCGGCGGGGGGAGCGGTCAGCAGGCGGCTGCAGCCGCGGGGCCGGTGCCACCGGCATCCTCACCGGCGAAGTCGTCCGCTGCGGCCAAGGCCGGGCAGTCGGCGCAAGCAGCTGAGCCGGCGGCGGCCGGTGCCACCCCCGCTCCCGCTCCCGCCGCGAATCCGCTGGCCTCGAATGCGCCGGCAGCGAAGGAGTCGCCGGA
>NZ_JBDJAW010000105.1 GCF_039649665.1 Microbispora sp. ZYX-F-249
TGGTGCCGTCGGAGTTCAGGCGCCACTTCTGGTTGTTCTGGCCGTTGCAGTCCCAGATGATCACGCTGGTGCCGTCGGCGGTGCCGCCGCCGTAGACGTCGAGGCACTTGTTGCCGTAGACCCGCAGCTCACCCGCGCTGGTCGAGGTCCACTGCTGGTTGGCCTGCCCGTTGCAGTCCCAGATCTGCGCCTGCGCGCCGTTGGCCTGCGAGGCGCCGTTGACGTCCAGGCACCGGCCCGACCCCACGCCGACCAGCGGCGTGGTCGCCGCGGCGGCAGGCGCCGACCAGGTCAGGGCGGTGGCCAGGAGGGTCGCCGGCGCCGCGACGACGGACACGACGACGGCCGCCCGGGAGCGCCGCCCGCGCGTCGCGCGGGCCCGTGGGGGAACGGATGGAGGTCGCATTGTCGTACTCCTTGGGGTAGGGCGTCGCGGGGCTCGCCCGGGGAAGGGGCGCGCTGGGGAAGGCGCGCGCGGCCCGACGGCTGTTCGGGACCGGCGTGAACGGCGGAGAGGCCGCTCGAAGCCGGTCCCTATAGGGGGGGCGAATCGATTCGATAGCGAACGAGCCCGTTGGGGACGGGAAGACGGCGGTGCACGGTGAAGCACATATGACGGGCGGACTCCCTGTCAAGGCTGGGTGTCGCCCGGCTGCCGGCCGGAAGCCCTCTCCGGTCCGGATGCCCTGCGGTTACGGCCGGTGCGCCCGATGAAACTTTCATCCGCCGGACTCGCGGGTTCACGCTCCGGCCGTGCCGCTGTGATCGAATCGGTTCAGGCCGCTGCCGTCACCGGCCGGAGGAGAAGAGACGCTGCTGGATCTCCCTGCGGTAGTCCTCGAGCGTGTTGTCGATGTGCGTCGCGGCGGCCTGCGCGGCGGTCTCGGGGTCGCCGGCGCGGATGGCCTGGTAGATGGCGTCATGTTCCTCGACGGCCTTGGCGGCGTGCCCGCCCACCGAGCCCCGCAGTCCGATGAGGCTCGACTGCGCCTGCAGCCGCCTGGCCTCCTGCACCGCGATCTGCAGGAACATGTTGTGCGAAGCCGTGGCGACGGCGGTGTGGAAGGTGTCGTCGCCCTCGTTGAACAGGTCCTCGCGCCCGGTCTCGAAGCCGTGGCGGCACACGCCCGCCGCGTCCTCGATGGCGCGCAGTTCGGCGGGGGTGGCGCGCCGGGCGGCCAGCCGGCTGGTCTCCATCTCCTGCGTCCGGCGGAACTCGAACAGCATGTAGACGTGGTCCAGGTCGGTCGGCAGGAAGAAGGACGCCCGGCGCCCGGTGCCGAGCATCCCCTCGTCGTCGGCCACGTACAGGCCGCGGCCCTTCTGGGCGCGGACCCGGCCGAGCGCGGAGAGTATCTTCACCGCCTCGCGCACGACGGTGCGGCTGGTGCCCAGCTGCCGGGCCAGGTCGTTCTCGGTCGGCATGCGGTCGCCCGGGCGCAGGCCCAGCCGGACGATCAACTCCAGCACCTGCTCCGCGGCCACCTCGTAGCCCGGCCGGTATCCGCTCTCGCGCGGGGTGTCGGTCACCGTGCGTCCTCCTCGCCGTTCCCTGGAAAGTATGACCGATCGAGGTCGACCGCCCGGAGGCCGCTCGACGTCCGATCAGTACGACACATCTGAATGATTCATTTGGGTCGGCCGGTGGGGGAGTGTGCGATCACGGACGTCATCGCAGGTCCGCTGAGGAAAACGGATAACCGCAGCCCGGACACCGGTGTGCGGGGTGTGAAATAAGTGGGCTTAAGGTCTTGACGGACATCAACGCTCCGATCGTAATGGGTAGCGAGGTCCCGGTCCGGCCACCTCCGCGGCCGGAGCACATGGGCGGGATGCGGAGGCACTTTCGCGGCATGGTCCGGCTGACCCCGGAGCCGGGATCGCACATTCGGCCGCCGTCGTACACCTCTGTCCGGCGACGGTCTCCACCTCGGGCGAGCGTCGTCCGCCCGAGGAGGAGGGCGTGACCTGACCACACCCCCTACCCCCCGAAGGAACCACCGTGCAGTCACCTTCACCCGCCACGGCGACGAGACCGGTCCTGACCGGCATCGTCGCGGCGGCGCTGGCCGCGGCGTTCGCCCTCGTCGCCCCGGCCACCCCGGCCCTCGCGGCCACCACGACCCTGTACGCGTCTCCCTCCGGCACCGGCACCGCCTGCACCTCCGCCCAGCCTTGCTCCCTGCCGGCGGCCCAGGCGGCGGTGCGGTCGCAGAACAGCGCCATGGCCGGTGACATCGTCGTCGAGCTCGCCGACGGCGTGTACCGGCAGACCTCCCCGCTGAGGTTCACCGCCGCCGACTCCGGCAACAACGGCTACACCGTCAAGTGGCAGGCCGCGGCGGGCGCCCGTCCCGTCATCAGCGGAGCCCGGGCGGTCACCGGATGGTCGCAGGCCGACCCCGGCAAGAACATCTGGCGTGCCGACGTCGGCACCGGGATCGAGACCCGGCAGCTCTACGTCAACGGGGCCCTCGCCACCCGGGCCCGCACCCAGCTGAACCGGGCCGACTTCACGGCGACCGGCACGGGGATGAGGTTCACCAGCTCCGCCCTGAACTACCTGAACAACCTCGCCGGCCAGAACCGGATCGAGCTGGAGAGCATCGGCTCGTTCACGGACCGGTACGTACGGGTGCAGAGCATCGGCGGGAACTTCATCACGATGCAGCAGCCCAGCTGGAACAACAACATCTTCGGGTACGACGTGTTCACCACCCCGCACCGGGCGGGGCCGCTCTACATCGAGAACGCCTACGAGTTCCTCGACTCGCCGGGCGAGTGGTACATCAACCCCGGCACCGGAGTGCTGTACTACATCCCCCTCACCGGGCAGAACATGAGCACCACCAATGTCGAGTTGCCCGTGCTGCAGTCCCTGGTGAACGTCGGGGGCACGTACGACGCGCCCGCGCACGACATCACGTTCAGCGGGATCACGTTCACCGGCACCAGCTGGCTCGGGCCGAGCAGCAACCAGGGCTTCGCCGACCAGCAGACCGGCGCCTACATCGCCGGCAACTGGAACTGGCCCGGCGACCTGCCGAAGTCCTGTCAGGAGGGCTGCCAGCAGTTCGAGGCGACCAGGCCGAACTGGTACCAGATGCCCGCGGCGGTGCAGGTCTCCGCCGCCAGGAACGTCACCTTCACCGACTCCCAGTTCGTCAACCTGGGGCAGACGGCGATCGGCATCGGCAACGACGCCAACGCGCACGCCAGTGGCGTCGGCCTGGGCGCGAGCGACATCACGGTCACCCGGTCCGAGATCGCCCGCAGCTCGGCCGGCGGCATCGTGGTCGGCGGCGTGCGAGCCGACGCCCACCACCCCACTGACCAGCGGATGGTCAACCGCAACATCACCGTCACCGACAACCGCATCCACGACCTCGGGCTGGACTACCGGGGCGTCGTCTCGGTCCTGACCACCTACGTCACCACCACCGACGTGTCCCACAACGAGGTCTACAACATGCCCTACACCGGCATGTCGATCGGCTACGGGTGGGGCGCCAACGAGCCCGGCGGCAGCACGCAGTACGCCAACCGAGGTCTGTACAACTACCAGCCGCGGTACACCACGCCCACCACCGCGTCGGGCAACAAGCTCGTCGGCAACTACGTGCACGACGTCATGCAGCAGATGACCGACGGCGGATGCATCTACACGCTGTCGTGGAACCCGAACGCGCTGATCAGTGACAACCACTGCCTGCGGACCAACGGCTGGTTCGGACTCTACTTCGATGAAGGCTCCAAGTACTACACGGTCAGGAACAACGTCTTCTCGAACACCGGCACCTGGGCCACCGCCAATTACTGGGGCGGTGAGAACATGGGCAACTTCACCGTCACCGGCAACTGGTCGACCAACGGCAGCACGAACATCACCAATGGCGACCGCGGCAACGTCGTCAACAACAACGTGACCGTCACGAATGGCAACTGGCCGTCGGGCGCTCAGGCCGTGATGGCGTCCGCGGGGCCGCGGAACGGCACGTCTCCCTCTCCGTCGCCTTCTCCGTCGTCCCCCTCGGGGAGCACGAGCGCGCTCAAGGGTGTGGGGTCGGGCCGGTGCCTGGACGTGAACGGCGCCTCGCAGGCC
>NZ_JBDJAW010000106.1 GCF_039649665.1 Microbispora sp. ZYX-F-249
GACCCGTCGCCTGTACGCCTGGTAGCGATCAAGAGACAGCCACTGGCCTCAGTTATTTCATGGACGCACTTCCCGGAGCTGGTGACTGCTCCGGCCGGAGTCGCGCCGGTGGCGCAAGCTGTCACGCCGCATGTCACTGCCGGATGTCACGGGCGCGATTAGCGAGGACTTGAGCCATTGGAGAGCCGGGATGTGAGCAGCATGGAGCGGCCGCACCAGCATCACTCTGTGCGCTCAGCCGTCGTCCCGTTCTGAGGCCCACGCGCATAGGGTTGTTCTTCCATTTGTCGCGGTGGCGGATGTACTGCATCATCACCGGGGACTTCTCCGACCAGCGGCCGTGCTGCCAGATTCCCGACATGGTCGCGCCTGCGTCGGCTGCGTCTGTGGCCCCGCAGCCGCGCAGGCCGTGAGCGGAGTAGCGGTCAGCGTGCGGCGGGTCGGCTGCTCGTGCGGCTTCCTTCACGACCAGGTTGATCGCCTCGGGGGTCATGTGGATGCCGTCGCCGCGGCCGGCTCGTCGTACGGGTGCGCCGTCGTCGCTGATCGCGCCCGCGATGCGGCCGTGCTTGTCGATTGCGCGGAACACCGGCCCGCTGGTGATGCCGCGCTCGGCGAGGATCTCCAGCCATGCCGACTCCACGCGCACGGGGCAGGTGCCAGGGTGGGAGCCGTAGGGCAGCGGCACGCTGACGCCGCGGGCGTCGCGGTCGGTCTTCGACATCGCGATGAAGACCTCCAGCCCTTCCCGCAGGAAGGTGAGGTCTTCGATGTTCAGGTTGTGCAGCTCGATCCGGTGGGTCATCGCCGCGTATCCGACGGTCAGGATGGCCCGGTTGCGCTGTCCGGTGGAGGTGTCTTCCGGCTGGGCCTCGATCATCGCGCGCAGAATCTCGATGGTGATGGGCAGCGAGCGTCGCGGCCGGAAGCCGGCCTTGGCCCGCAGCTTGCGGTAGGCGCGCAGGGCGTCGCGGATGGGCCGGGTGTTCGGCCGTTCGGCGGCGGTGTCGGTGTGGATCGACAGGATCGCCGAGACGGCGCGTTCGACCGTGGCGGGGGCCCGGCCCATGGTGAGGTGGGCGATGTAGTTGAGGACCGTCGTGGTGGTGGCCGGCAGCGGAGACGCGCCGTTGGCGGCGCACCACTCGCAGAACCTCGCCCAGTCTCCGGCGTAGGCCCGGTGGGTGTTGCCCGAGCGGGCCTGCTGAAGCAGTTCGGCGGCCTCGTCGCTGAGGATCTCCTCCACCGCGGCGAGGTCCAGGGGTCGCGGGACGATACGTCCCTCGATGGCCGGTTCTGGCTCCACTTCGCCGCGCATGTCGGATGTACCTCGAGATCCTCGAAGTTGATTTCCGATAAGATACATTATTCGGAATTCAGAGTTCATTGAATCAAGCGGGGACGGTAGGGTGTCCCGAGTTGTGCGAGCGCCTCTCTGTTCTCAGTGACGGTCAGGCCAAAACTGCAGGAGAAAGACTTCGGCCTCGTACTCCTCGGCCCCCAACTCGAAGTACTCAACATCTTCGGGATTCATTTCGACCTCGCGAGCCGACAACCTGACCCGCCAGTGCATGGCACGCGCGCCCAAGTCGACCTGAAGCGGACTCGCCACTTCGTCATCGTCCTCGAGATGGACGACCCCCGAGGTCGCCCGAAACTGAACGACGATCTGCTTATCCCAAACATCGCTCGGCGTGGGTGGTGGCTCAGCAGTCCAGACCTCGAAGACGAACCTCCCCCTCATCAGTTCCATCACGTCGTCGCGCCTTGCGATGGACTCGATAAGCATCAGGTTCCTAGTGGTGGAGCATAATTCGCCGCCCAAGAGCCGCGCATCCTCTGTGTCGATGGTCGGACCATCGGCGTCAGCGAGCAGGTAGCGTCCATATCTGCGCTGGAAGATGTCTTCGACGGTGATCAGCAGCTCAGCCATAAGCGCTTATGCTGGCACAGGCGTCGGGACAACTCGGCCCAAGTCGGGTGGTTCCCCTCGGCCCCGAGCTATGTCGCTGCGCCCTGTTGCCCGGGTCTTGTAGACATCTGGGCTGGGACATGTGCCGCGGAGAGTTCACCAGCGTCGATGTCCGTCGTATCCGCCTGTTCCGGCGCCAGATGGTGCGGACTGGTCCGCGGCGGCAGAACGTTCGGTGGAACTACTCAAAGGAGTTCGAGTAGACCGCCCATGCCAGCTGGGACCGGGAACACCCGCGCCGGTGGCTATCCGAGGCCTGACGATAGACGCTTATGCGGCTCTGCGCGAGAGAAGGCCCAGCTCGGGCGAGATAGGGTGGACGAGTCGGCCTGTAGGCCGGGTTCTAGTTTCGCGTGCTTGTGATCTGGGCGGACAGCCTCGACACCCTCAGCGACGTGCGAAAACACTTCGATCCGTGCCAATCGCTTGTCAGCGTTTTCCGGGCGCGTGTGCTCCGAGAGTGCCCCGGCCTCGTCGCCTTTCGGACCCATGCTTCCAGCTACAACCGCGAGCCAGTCATGACTCAGAGATCTCCTCGTGGCACTATCTCCTGATAGTGCGATGTAGGGGGTGTTCGAGTGGGCGTGATACTCACTCCAGCTAACGACGATGTCACCTGTAACGTGAGCTGGTCGTGCACCTGGTTCGGCCACTTCCGAAGGGAACTGGCGACAGCAGAGGGGGTCGACCTCGATTCGATGGTCGGATTTGGCGGTGACCGCTCATGGGACACGGTGGAGACAAGCCTCGCTCCCCTACTAAATCATCCGGACGACAGTGGTGATCTGACGGCGGCTGAATGCGCCCAGGTGTTACCTCGCCTATCGGAGATCATCTCGTCTTGGCGTACTAAGCCGTCGGAACACTGGCAGGCGTACGCGGAACGGGGACAAGACCTCATCGAAGTCATGCAGGTGTGCATCCGGCAGGGCGTCTCCCTCATGTTCTGCTGAGACCTCTACCGCTCGTGCCGACGTTCCCGCAATCACACACCGAGTCCGCGCATGGGGTTGTCGCGCCACATGTCAGCTGCCCGGACGTAGCCGTGGACGATGGGCGAGGTCTCAACCCAGCGGCCATGCCGAGCGATGGCCAGCATGGAACGGCCAGCGGCCGCCGCGCCGCCGGCGCGGAGCAAGTGCGCGGAGTAGCTGCCCGGGTCGTCCAGGCCGGCGGCCTCGGCGGCCACCTTGACGCGCAGATCGATGGACTGAGCGGTGAGCCGGTCCCGAAAGCGGCCGTTGCGGTCGACGTCGCGAAGAACCGCCGTCCGGGCGCCACGCGAAGTGAGCACGTCGAGCCACTGCTGGGTGACCCGAACGGGGCAGGTGTCGGCCCACTGGCCGTACGGCAGCGGGCACACCGTGCCGCGCGCCTCCTGGTCGGATCTATCGTTCTCCTGCGGCTGAGAATACGCTGGCCGCTGCCTTCCAGATGGGGATGGTCGTGACGGACGACGAGGTGGAGTCGCTCACCGCTGCGTGGCGAACGCGGTGGGGTGGAGACCCGATCGCTTACGAACTGCGCGACCGGCATGCCGACCGCTGGGTCCGCTTCCACAGTCTTCCCGAGTCCAAGCGGTATGCCGAGACCGAAGACGAGTACGAAATCATCCTGGATCGTCATCACCGGGTGCTCGCCGAGCTCGGGGCGGAGGACGGCCTCTATGTGATCGCCGGATACTTCGCGGACGCGCGGGGGAGAGACTCACCCGATCCGCGTCATCCGGATGCCGTTCCATGGTTGACGATCGAGCCTGACGACCGTTCGTTCTTCGTGATCCCGCTGCGGCTCCATGTCAGCACGACCTCGCATGACCGGCGGATTTTGGATCCGCTGCTGCGGGGGGTGGCCGATGACGA
>NZ_JBDJAW010000107.1 GCF_039649665.1 Microbispora sp. ZYX-F-249
CTCCGCGGGGGGACGGCTGAGATGCTCGCGCAGGCCGCCGGACAACGCGGTCAGGTTGTCCAGCGCCGACCGCTCGAGGACGAGAACGACGCAGGAGGTGAGGGCCCTGGCGGGCGGGGCCCCCGGACCGGTGAGGTCGCCCAGGTGGTCTCCGTCGGCCAGGACCTGGAGCAGGGCCTCGCCGCCGTACGCACCGGCGCCGACGCGGGTGACCTTGCCATGGGCGACGAGCACCACCTGTCCCGGCGGCACCGGGTCGTCCGGGCGCAGTTCGTGCTGGACGAACCGGTCGGCCAGCGCCCCGAGGGTGTCCGGGTCGCCGAACCCGTGCAGGGACGGCAGCTCGCACAGCTCGGCCGGGATGACCCGCACCCGGGCCCCGGTGGAGACGAAGCTCACCCGCCCGTCCCCCACCGTGCAGGTGAGCCGGCGGTTGACCCGGTAGACCCCGCCCTGGACCTCCGTCCACGGCAGCACCCGCAGCAGGTGCCGCGGAGTGATCTCCCGCATCTGCGGCGGGGTCTTGGCGGTGGTCGCCAGGTTCCGCGCGGCGGCCGTGCTCAGGGTCAGACGTGACGCGGTCATGGCGCCCCCACCGGGAACGACTCAGCCTGCGCCGCGAGGACGGACGGCGCGAGGACGGACGGTGCGAGGACGGACGGTGCGAGGGCGGTCGGCGCGAGGGCGGGCGGCGCGGGATCGAACGGGGTGAGGGCGGGCGCCGTCCCGGACGACGCCGTGAGCGCCGGCGCCCCGTGCGCGGGCGGCGCCAGGGAGAGGATGCGCGCGGTGGCCGTGCCGAGGCCCGTCGGGCCCTGGGACCACCGTGCCGCCGGACCCCGGCGCAGTTCCTCCTCGAAGTAGCGCCGGGACCGCTCGTGCCAGCGCAGGATCGCCGCCATCCAATTGCGCAGGTCGGACACGTATCCCTCGACCGACCTCCGCACGTCCTCCCCCGCCTCGATGCGGTCGAGCAGGGCGGGCAGGTCGACGGTGGTGATGTGCTCGAACTGCCTCATCCGGCTGGTCATGAGCGCGTCCACCACGGTCACCGCCTCGTCGGGCGCGCAGCCGAGGAAGGTGCCCAGCACCAGGACGGCGTTGTGCAGCTCCCCCTCGAACTGGATCTCCTTCTGGTAGGAGAACAGGTCGTTCAGCAGACACGCGTAGTCCTGCGCGGCATCGGTCATGCCGAGGAACTCGCGGGTGCGGTGGATCTCCATGGGGATGACCCGGCCCGGCGCCAGCCTGGCCAGGCTCATCGTCATCTGCGAGCCGAACGTCCTGCGCCGCATCTCGATGTAGTCGATCGGCTCGGGCACGCGGTGCCGGGCCTGGTTGGCCAGCTCCCACACCCAGCTGTCGATCATCTCTTCGACGGCGACGCGGAAGGCCCGGCGGGAGCCCTCGGGCAACGGCCCGGCGGTGCGCGGCCACAGGTCGGCCAGCCCGCGTTCCAGTCCGGTCATCGGGGTCAGCCGCGGGACGAGGTCCAGCGGCATGAACTCCTTGAGCCGCCGGTTGCCGAGCTTCGCGCCGACCAGGTCGCGCGCCGGCCCGTAGACCCGGGGATAGTAGTCGTCTCCGTACGTCCCCCAGGCCAGCCAGTTGGTGGCCAGGATCAGTTCGCCGGCCGTGGCGTCCGGGTTGATGCCGGACGCGCACAGGGCGAGGTCGAAGCCGACGAGTTGCGGTTCGCTCCAGACGGCGGTCGCCGGGATGCCGGGGACCCCGTCGAAGAAGCCCATGGCGGCACACCATTCGACGTCCGCCGCTCGCGCCGCGTCCAGGTGCGGGTTGTCGCGCACCTCGAACGGCATGTACGGCTTGGGCAGCCGCACCGAGACCTGCTGGTACGGCGTGTGCGTGTGGTTGCGCAGGCCGCCCGCGCCCGTGAGGTGGGCGCGGGAGACGTTCATGCCGAGCGGCCCGGGGAGGCTCCCGGACTTGGTGTAGCGGCTCGAGGCGGTGTGCCAGGCGTGTCCTCCCGCCTGCCAGTCCTGCAGTCCTTTCACGTAGCTCAGGACCAGCGCCTGCTCGGGGGGCAGGACCCCTTCGTCGGCGAAAAGGGCCGGGAGCTCGGTCAGCGCGGTGTGCTCGAACTGGTGCAGCCGGGAGGTGAGCAGGTCGTTGGTGATCTCCACGGCCCGCGCCGTGTCGCAGCCGAAGAAGCGCTCGCAGACCAGCACGCAGTTGGACAGCTCGCCCTCCTTCAGCACCTCCCGCTCGTAGGAGAACAGGTCGTTGCGCAGGTGCACGGCGTCGGCGAACGACTCCGTCAGCACCCGGATCGGCCGGGAGCCCGCCAGCCGGGCCGGCAGCTCCGCCCCGGCCGCGTGCTCCACCAGCGCGGCCGACCACGGGGCGCCGCCGACCTTTCTGCGCTCCTCGATGTACTCGATCGGATTGGAGACGGCCTCCCGCTCGATGTGGAACAGCTCCCACATCGACTCCTGCAGGAGGTCACGGGTGACCCGGACGAACCGGCGCCGCCACGCCTCCGACATGACGGGCACGGTCCTCGGCCACAGGTCGGCCAGGCCCCGCTCGACGGGACCCGCCGGCTCGGGCGGGTCGTCCGACATGAACGCGTCGAGCCGGTCCAGGTAGTCCTGGGCGCCGTCCAGGTCCCTGCTGCGTTTGAACGTCTCCAGGAAGTGGTCGTCGAAGTAGAAGACCCACACGTACCAGTCCGTGACCAGGTCCAGTTCGGGGGCGGAGCAGTCGGGATGGGTGTAGGCGCACATCAGGCCGTAGTCCATCGCCTCGAGCGACTCCTCGGTCCAGATGTCCGGGTCGTCGAGCATGCCCATGTCCGCCGCCCACCGCCGGGTGTGCGCCCGGGCGGTCTCCACGTGCGGGTTCAGCCGGGGCGGATAGGGGAGATAGAAGTCCGGCAGCCGGTAGGAGGACATCAGAGGACCTCGACACTCTCCAGGATGGCGAGGGCGTCGGGGACCAGGACGGCCGCCGAGTAGTAGGTGGTCACCAGGTAGGAGATGATCGCCTTGTCGTCGATGCCCATGAAGCGCACCGACAGGCCGGGCTCGTACTCGTCCACCAGCCCGGTGCGGCGCAGGCCGACCACACCCTGGTCCTTCTCCCCCAGGCGCATGACCATGATCGAGCTGATGCCCTTGTCGTTGACCGGGATCTTGTTGCACGGCAGCATCGGCACCCCGCGCCAGGCCGGCGCCTTCTGGCCGTTGACGTCCACCGTCTGCGGGTAGATGCCCCTGCTGTTGCACTGGCGGGCGAAGGCCGCGATCGCCTTGGGGTGGGCGAACATGACGCTCGGGTTCTTCCACACCAT
>NZ_JBDJAW010000108.1 GCF_039649665.1 Microbispora sp. ZYX-F-249
TGACGCCGACGTGCCCGGCCTGGTCGGCCGCATCACCGCGCTCGTGACGGAGCGGCCGTGAGCCGGCGCTCTCCTCGCGGGCGGCGGTCACACGTGTGTCGCGGCGGCGAGTCCGTCGCGGACGCGCCGCGCGGCTTGTGAACACGAAGACCCCCGGCGGGGCGGGACGCCCGGCCGGGGGTTCCTCAGTCTCCTAGGGGAAGGTGGGGTACACGTCGTAGATCTGCCCGCCGACGCCGCGGTAGTTGGCACCGGCGGCCCAGAGGCCGTCGTTGATCAGGGGCTTGTAGTAGAACTGCTGCCCGATGGGGACGTTGATCCCGCACTCCCACAGGCCGGCCGACCTGCTGACGCAGTTCTGCCCGCCGGTCCAGCTCAGCGGCGCGTCGCCGCGCAGGGTGATGCGATTGCCGGCGCCCGGGTCGTAGTGGACGCGGACCGTGGTCGTGAAGGTGGAGGTCGCCTCGATGTGCCCGCCGAGCGAAGTGCGCACCGAGGCGCCGCCGGACGACGTGGCGGTCAGCACACCGCCGTAGAGGCTGTTCGCGGCGTCGACCTGGTGCAGGGTGACGGTGACCTGCGCGGTGCCGTTGGCGGGCACCGTGACCTGGTTGGCGCTCAGGGTGAACAGGCCGGCCGGGGCGGGCGTGCCGCCGGTTGAGCCGGTGGCGGACACGGCCAGGCCCAGCGTGACAGGCGTGGCGGCGTCGTTGGTGTAGGTCACGGTCTGCGTGGCCGTGGGCTGGGCGGCGGTGACCGACAGGGCCGCGCTCGGCGGGTTCGCCGTGACCTGCTGGCTCACCGCGCGGGCCGCGTCGACCCGGCCGGTGCCGTACGCGTAAGGGCTGGAGCCGGCCGCGGCCGCGGTCGTGCCCATCAGGGCGTCCTTCAGCCGCTGCGCGCCCCAGGCGGGGTGGCGCTGCTTGACGAGCGCGGCCGTCCCGGCGACGTGCGGGGTCGCCATCGAACAACCGTCCTTCGCGCCGTAGCCGCCACCGGGCACGGCCGCGGTGATGTTCACGCCGGGCGCGGTCATGTCCGGCTTCAGGCCCTGCTCCCCCACCGGGCCCCGGCTGGAGAAGTCCGCCACGGTGTCGTTCAGGTCCACCGCGCCCACGGTCAGCGCCTTGTCGGCGACGCCGATGGAACTGATGGTGGACGTGCCGGGCCCGGAGTTGCCCGAGCAGACCACGAACAGCGCGTCGTACTCCGCGGTCAGGCTGTTGATCGCCGCCGCGATCGGGTGGTCGACGCGAGCGGGATCGCTCACGATGCTCATGCTGACGATGTCGGCGCCCTGCTCGCCGACCGCCCAGTTCATCCCCTCGATGATCCAGGAGTCGTAGCCCGAGTTCCCGTCGTCGAGGACCTTGCCGACGACCAGGTCCGCGCCGGGGGCGACCCCCTTGTAGCGGCCCCCGGAGGCGGTGCCGGTCCCGGCGACGGTGGAGGCGGTGTGCGTGCCGTGTGAGTTGCCGTCCTCGACCCCGTTCGCATTGCCGGTGAAGTCGGCGGAGGCGACGACCTGGTTCTGCAGGTCGGGGTGGTCGGTGTCGTAGCCGCTGTCCAGCACCGCGACCTTGACGCCGCTGCCGTCATACCCGCTCGCCCACGCGGTCGGCGCGCCGATATGCGGGACACTCTGGTCGAGGCCGGCCCTCACCCTGCCGTCGAGCCACAACTTGGTGACGCCGCCCTGCAGACCCGAGGGCTTGGCCGAGCCGCCGGTGAGGCCGCGCCAGCCCTCGTGCGCGGCCTTCTTCTCGATGGCGAGCGCGCTGATGCCCAGGCGGGGGAATGCGAGGCGCCGTTTCGCCGCACCGTCGAAGACGGCCCGGGCCCGCTCGGCGTTCTCCGAGGTCGCGCTCTTGCGGTAGGTGGTCATGACCGGGATGGCCTGGCTGTGCTCGTCGTCATAGCCGTCCGCGATCAGCGTGCCCAGCTCGAAGAGCTGGGGGTCGAGCCGGCCCGCCCGGATGAGGGAGGCCGCGTCCGACGGGACCACCGACACCTGGTCGCCCCGGTCGGTGACGGCGAAGGTGACGCCGGTGCGGCCCTCGCCCGGCTCGACCGACAGGACCCGCAGGTCGTGGCTCTCCAGACGCGCCCGCACCGTGTCGCCGGTGACGAGCGTGACGGTGTGGTCTCCGGCCGCCGGCGCCGCGGCGGCTCCCGTCGCCGCGGAAGGACCGGAGGTGCCGGAGGAGGCTGAGGAAGTCGAGGGGCTTGGGGGCACGGTCTGCGCCGCGGCGGACGCGGCGAGCGGGCCGAGGAGGGCGGCCGCCGTGAGGACGGCGGCCACGGATGAACTTCGCAAGGGTTGTCTCCCGAGTGGTCGAGATGATCACTACGCGAAACAGGCTAAGTTTTTCCGCGAAGTTGTGAAATTTGCGAAATCCGTGTTGTTCGACAGAGTCCGTGATTAGAAAATCGGCGTGTCGCGCACCAATGAAAGCGGTTTCATCACAATCGGCCCGGCCGTGCCACGAGATCGGCAGGTATCCGCACCCCTGTGGCTTCGATCACATTGGTTTCCATTGTTTCCGCAGCTGGCCGTGCTGTACGGGGGCGCGACGCCCCAGCGTGGGCGAACCCGGAGCGTTAGCCACCATGCGACAAGCGGAGATTTCATCCGGCCGAACAGTACGTAAAACAAATGTGACGGACTTTTGTTCCGGAGCGGGATGTCGATCGGGAACGGAGCGAAGTGGCCGCCCGGTAGGGCCTGGTCGATATGCTCCAGATGTCGCCGGGGTTGCGGCCGTTCGGGTTGGCCGCATCATGGGCGCGGCCGGTGGGGCGGATAGCGGTGCCGTGCGGTGCGCCGCCTGACTCCGCCAGGCTGTACTTGCCGGCCGGTGGGCAGGGCGTCTGAATGGCGTTGGGCTTCATCCCGCCGTGCCGAGAGCGGCGGGACAACGCGCGGTCGCCGGTGTATTGCTCGCGGATGGTGTCGAGGTCGAACCAGTAGAAGCGCAGTTTTTGACCAGGAAGATCAGCTCGTAGCGGGTGGAGAGCCGGTCCAGGGCCGACTGTGGCATGGCGTTCGGCTTGGACCGGACGATCGCGTTGCGCAGGATCCAGCCATCCTGCTGGAGGGCGAAGGCGACCCGCCACGGAATGCCGAGCAGATTCTTGGGCGGCACGATGCGACGGGAACGAGGGCGCACCACCGGCTGCCGCTGGTTATAGTCGACGCCACGCTCTCGGCACGGCGGGATGAAGCC
>NZ_JBDJAW010000109.1 GCF_039649665.1 Microbispora sp. ZYX-F-249
CGCGAGCCGGTCGGTCCGCACCAGCAGGCCGATGAGGCTGCGCGCCTTGTCGCCTTCCTCCATCCGCGCCCAGTAGTTGATCTTCCAGGCGAGGGACCAGCCCGTGCCGTCGTCGCCGCGCAGTTCGAGGGTCCGCCGCGCGGCGGTGTACAGGGAGGGCGTGCCTCGCTTGGTGATCTGGTTGCTGGGGTGCAGGCCGTACAGGTGCGAGATGTGCCGGTGGTTCGGCTCGGTCTCGACCCAGTCGTAGAGCCACTCCTGGATGTTGCCGCGCGAGCCGACTTTCATGGGCGGAAGCTTGTCCCGGGCGGTGAGGACCTGCGTCCGGAAGTCGGCGTCGACGTTGAGCACCTGACTGGCCTTGGCACAGCCGTTGAACAGGTCGCGCAGGATCTGGTTGTCCATCGTCGGGCCGGCGCACACGCTGACACCCGAGTGGTGGGGCAGTTCGGGGGAGTTCGACGGGTTCGTGACCAGGTATCCCAGGCTCGGCTCCCGCACCAGGGTCTCCAGGAAGAACTGGGCGGCGCCCTTCATGGCCGGGTAGTACTGCCGCAGGAACTCGACGTCGCCGGTGAACTGGTAGTGGTCCCAGATCATGGTGGACAGCCACGCGCCGCCGGTCTGCCACATGCCCCACAGCGCGCCGTCGACGACCGAGCTGCCCCGCCACCCGTCGGTGTTGTGGTGGGTCACCCAGCCGCCGGCGTTGTACTGCACCCGGGCGGTGCGGGCGCCGGTGACCGTGAGGTCGTTGATCATCCGGAACACCGGCTCGTAGCACTCCGCGAGGTTGGTGGTGTCGGCCGGCCAGTAGTTCATCGGCAGGTTCGCGTTGAGGGTGTACTTCGAGTCCCACGACGGGCTCAGCGAGTCGTTCCAGATGCCCTGCAGGTTGGCCGGCTGGGTGCCCGGGCGCGAGGACGAGATCAGCAGGTAGCGGCCGAACTGGAACAACAGCACGGACAACTGCGGGTCGTTGGTGCTGGCATGCTGCGCGATCCGGACGTCGGTCGGCTGGTCGGCCGCCGCCGTGCGCCCGAGGTCGAGCGTCGTGCGCCCGAACAGCGCCTGGTAGTCGGCGACGTGCCTGGAGCGCAGGTCGTCGTAGGTCCTGCCCTGGGCGGCGTCGAGGTGCCGCCGTGCGATGCCCTGGTAGTCGCCGCTGACGTCCTTGTAGTTCACGTAGCTGGAGCCGATGGAGATCAGCACCGTCACGCTGTTGGCGCCCCTCACCTGGAGGGTGCCGCCGGAGCTGCTGACGGTGCCGCCGTCGGCGACGGCGCGGGCCAGCGCGAGGAACCGCACCTTGCCGGACAGGCCTCGCTGGTCGCCGGACACGCCGTCGAGCGCCACCGTCGTGCCGTCCGGGCTGGAGCGTGTGGTCCGCTGCGGGCTGTCGAACGTCGCGGAGAACGTGATCGAACCGGCCCTGTCGGCGGTCAGGCGAACGGCGATGACCTGGTCCGGCGCGCTCGCCAGCACCTCGCGCGTGTACCGCACGCCGTTCTGCAGGTACGACACCGTCGTGGTGGCCGTGGTCAGGTCGAGGAATCGGTTGTACTCGGACACCCCGCTGTTGCTGCCGAACGTGAGCCGCAGATTGCCGACGGTCTGGTACGCCAGCTGGGCCGAGGGGTTGCCCAGCATGTTCTGGTCGATCAGGCTCTGGGCCTGGCTCCACTGGTTCTGGAAGACGAGCTGGCGGATCTGCCCCAGGGCCCCCGCGCCCCGCGTGTTGCTCTGGTCGTACGGCCCGCCGGCCCAGATGGTGTCCTCGTTGAGCTGCAACCGCTCGGTGTCGACGTTGCCGAAGACCATGGCGCCGAGGCGCCCGTTGCCGATCGGCAGCGCACGCAGCCATTCCGTGCCGGCGCTCTCGTCGTACCAGAGCGCCAGATCGTTCGCGGCGCGTACTTGCGGGGGTGGCGCCGACGCGGCGCGCGCGACCGCCGTCCATTGCAGCGGCAGCAGCGCGGCTCCGGTTCCCACCGCACCGAGCTTCAGCACTTGCCTTCGCGATAACTCAGACACTTCGGTCCTCCAAGTCCGAGGGAAGGCGCGGATGTTCGAAACGTTTCGACCGCGACCTCGAGAGTCGACGAGACGCAGCGGGTGTTCGGTGCGGCTGGATCACGAGGCTCCGCGCAAGGCTACGAACATGTGATCAATCCAGTCAATGGTCTTGTCGGACTTACCGAAATCCGCGCATTCCGGTGTCGAGATCCGTGGAGAGATGGGATCTCTGTCTGTCTGCCGATCCCGTCGTCATCGTCGGATGCTGGCTGGTCCGAGCCCCGGGAAACGGAGCCGGCCGGGTTGTCGATCAACGGTCGTGCGACGTGGGTGTCACCGTGAGCCGCGGGGCGGCGATGAATGTTTCACGGCGACCGCGGGCCGCGTCCGCCCTCGCCCGGCCGGGCTGAGGTGCGGGTCAGCCATGGGGGTTTTCGTAGGTGTGCGGGCTGGAGAGGCTTTCCTCGACCCCGAGGACGTGCAGGGCGGCGTGGAGCCGGGCCCGGTCGGGATCCCGTGCCAGCAGGGCCCGGTGCACGGCGCGGTGTTCGCGGAGGGTCCGGTGGATGGCCTGCGGGTCGCTCATGCCGCGCCAGATCCTGGCCCGCACGGTGCGGCCGGACATGTTGTGGATGACCGCGGCCAGGACGGCGTTGCCGCAGTGGGAGGTGATGAGGGCGTGGAAGTCCTGGTCGAGGGCGACGAGCTTCTCGTGGTCGATCACGCTTGCCGCGGCGACCGCCTCGGCGTGGTCGAGT
>NZ_JBDJAW010000110.1 GCF_039649665.1 Microbispora sp. ZYX-F-249
CGTCGCTCCTCACGAAGCGGTCAGGCGAGCACGGGAGATCCGGCCCGTCGTTCCGCATGGTAGCCCCGACCCAGCGACCCGCTCCTTGGCAGAAGGGTTCCCCAAGCGAAGGGCGTTCATGCTCTATCCAACCCCCTGCTGGGGGTGACATGTTCCCGATACGCCGCAAGCGAACGAGGTTTTAAGGGAGCACAAACACAATCGCGCGGTTATGCGATCGTCAGGTCCTCCGACGACCGGCATAACCGCACGATCAAGGGTGAAGTTAGGGAGTGTCCCGCCGATCTCGCCGTGGCGATCTAAGGGACACGGCCTAGTGCGCGTCCTCGTACGCCTGGACGATCGAGGCGGCAATACGACCGCGCTCACTCACGGGGTGTCCGTGAGCCTTAGCCCAGGCGCGGATCTCCGCGCTCTTCTCGCGGGTCATGGCTCGCTGGCCCCCGCCGCCCGCACCACGACGGCGCCCACGGGCCTGCCCGCTGTCCGCGCGCCGCGCGCTGCTGACGAAAGGCGACAGGGCCTCGCGAAGCCGCTTCGCGTTGCCGTCGCTCAGGTCAATCTCATATGACGTGCCGTCAATCGCGAAGGTGACCGTCTCATTGGCCTCGCCGCCATCGAGATCGTCGATGAGAATCACCTGCGTGTGCTTGGCCATCCGGCAATCCTTTCGCAGCCCATAGTTTGATTCGTCAGCCAAACATATACCCGGTTTCCCCTGGCTGACAATTCAAGATTGCGGATTCTCAGGAACCTCTGAGTCCGGTGACTTCTCGCGTGGCTCCCGTGCCGTGCGGAGACCCGCCGCGTCGGAACGTACCAACTTTACGATGCCGTAGACGACCGCGCCGGCGACGACCACGGAAGGTATCAAGGCGGACAATACCTCTGTCATTCTGCCTCGCTCGTGCCGGGGGTGTCATTAGGTGCACCCGAGGAAATTCCGAGGACGTGGCAAGGTCGCCGGCCTCTTGCCGGGCCGGGCGCCCTGATACGACCATAGCGCCGGGAGGGACCGGACGCGCCTTCCGGGGTGCCCCAGGAGGGCCCGGGTAATCCCCGTCTCTCCAGCGGCCTTACCGGATGCACTCGAAATCGTACCCAGAATGCCGACCGGGGCGGTCACCGCTCCCCGGGCGTCCCTCCGTTTCACCGCTCGCGCACTTCCCGTACGACGGCGGGCGGCGGGATCGACACTCCCTCGGGTTCGGCGAGGCCGGTGCCGTAAGGGCAGGTGAGAGGCCTTGCGGCCAGGCCGGACAGACATGGTCCGACAAGTGCGAAGCCGCAAAGACGCTCGTGGAAAAAGGCCGGCCGCAGGACGTAGGGCCGTTGAAGAGCTCGGTCGAAACGAGGAGCCACGTCTCGGCGGCCGGATCTTCACAAGGAGCCCCCGCCCCCTTCTCGTACGGCGCGCACGCCTTGGCGAGATATACGCGCAAGCAGATCGTCACAGTCCGGAAGCCTCGCAAAAAGAGAGGACCGACCGGATCCACCAAGATCGACAAGCGTCGGCATGAAGATCGAATAAAGCAGCGGGGGCACAATCACGCGGACGGCCCCGGGCGGCCGGGCGACCGACTTTCGCACGGCCAAACGGTCTCCCGCATTCCGCGGGCGGCGTCCGCGGCGGGGTAGAGCGGTGCGCATCCGGAGCGCCATAAGGGCCCCTGCGGCTCCATACGGCCCCATAAGCGCCCCTGACGGTTCCTTAAGCCGCCCATGGACCGATATGGCCCGGACGGGGACGGCGAGGGCGAGCCCTAAGGATTGGCGCCGGGGGCGGTCTCGCGGTCATTGGGGCACCTCTCGGGACGGTGAACCCAAGCATGGCATGCCCGGGCGGCCCCGTACGGTTTTTCCCGCACAGCCGGATGGGCACCCGGTGCGGACCGCGCCAAAGCGGCCATAGAAAAAGGGGCCGATGGTCCGTTCCATCGGCCCCCTCCGCGGTCGTTACCTGACCTTGACCACCACGGTCTTGGCGACCTTGTCATGCAACGCCTGCTGCAACGGCCTGTCCCAAAGCAGCCACAGCGAATTCAGCAACGCGAAGATGCCCGCCAGATACTCGACGATCGGAATCCACCGCACCAACTGCGGACCCCACATCACGATTGCGCGCTTGCCGGCCACGTCGACGGCGAGGCCGCCGTCGAGGGTTCCGCCGACCGGGACGACCTTGATGCCCATCGCGATCTTCCCGAGCGTCTGCCCGCGCTGGCGCAGCATGACGAACTCGTAGCCGACCATGACGACACCGCCCAGGATCGCCACGAGCAGCGCGGCGAGGAAGGCGCCGCTTCCGGGGGTGTACACCCCGGTCCTCATGTCGATGCTCCCGCTGGAGACGACGATCGCCGTGATCACGACCGAGATGATCCCGAAGGGGATGCCCACGACCACGCCGTCGATGATGCGGGCGACGAGGCGCTGCCACCACTCCGCGAGCGGAGCCGGGGCGCCGGGCGGGATCGGCCCCGCGGCCGCGTAGGGCTGGCCGAAGCCGGGCTGGGGATAGCCCTGCTGGCCGTACTGCTGGGCGCCGTAGCCCTGCTGCTGACCGTAGCCCTGCTGGCCGTACCCGGGCTGACCGTACTGCTGCTGGCCCTGCTGGGCGCCGTAGCCCTGCTGGCCGTACTGCTGCTGCCCGTAGCCGGACTGCTGGCCGTAGCCGCCCTGCTGCTGACCCTGCTGGGCGCCGTAACCCTGCTGACCGTACTGCTGCTGGGCGCCGTAGCCCTGCTGCTGGCCA
>NZ_JBDJAW010000111.1 GCF_039649665.1 Microbispora sp. ZYX-F-249
GGCCTGCGAGGCGCCGTTGACGTCCAGGCACCGCCCGGACCCGACGCCCTTCAGCGCGCTCGTGCTCCCCGAGGGCGACGACGGAGAAGGCGAGGGAGAGGGCGGAACCGACGGCGAGGGGGACGGCGACGACGGCGTCCCGGTGCCGAGGGTGAAGGCGTCCAGGTCGAACAGGTAGCCCTGTCCGGTGGGGCCGCGGAAGACCAGGTAGAGCGCCGTCGTGCCGGCCGGGGCGCCGCTGAGGTTCGCCGAGACGTCGGTGAAGGTCTCCCAGCTCCCGGTGCTCGCGACGTTGACCGTGCCGAGCAGCGTGCCCGTGGCCGAGCCCGCCCGCACCTCGATCCGGCCGCCCGCGCCCGCCGACGACACGCGTGCGGTGATCCTCGTCGCGGTGCTCAGGTTGTACGGCTGGAAGGAGATCCAGTCGCCGTCGTCGGTGAAGCCGATCGTCTTGCCGCCCTCGGCGGTGGTGTGATCGGCCGTCTGGACGCCCTGCTGTGTGCCGAAGTGCTCGGCCTGCCGATGGCGCGGCTGGAGCGTGCGGACACTGGTGGAGGTCAGGCCGCCCTGGTCGGTGTAGGAGGCCTCGAAGACGCCGAAGATGTTGGCCGCGGAGTCGTGCTCACCGTCCACCGGCACGTTGATCGAGCCGCTGCAGCCGCTCTTGGAGGTGATCTGGTGCGCGTGGCTGTCGTGCCCGAGGAAGTAGGTGACGGTCACCTTCGAGCAGTCGATCGTGCCGTCCTCCGGGTCGCTGACGGTGACCTGGAAGGGCACGGTGTCCCCGAAGGAGAACAGCTGCCCGTCGGCCGGCGTGGTCAGTGTCACCGTCGGCGCGGTGTTTCCGACGTTCACTATCACGCTCGCGTTCCCGGTCAGCCCCTGCGGGTCGCGGACCGTGAGCGTGGCGGTGTAGGCGCCGTTCGCCGTGTAGGTCTTGCTCGGGTTGGCCGCCGTGGAGGTCGTGCCGTCGCCGAAGTTCCACGAGTACGTCAGCGTGCCGCCCTCGGGGTCGGAACTGCCCGCGGAGGAGAAGTTCACGGTCAGCGGAGCCGGTCCCGAGGTCTTGTCGGCGGCGGCCTTGGCGATCGGGTTGCGGTTGGCCTTGCCGATGTACTCGACCCGGTACAGCGCCTGGTTGTTGCTTCCGGTGCCGTAGTCCAGGACGTACAGGGCGCCGTCGGGGCCGAACGCCATGTCCATCACCTGGGTGCCGCTCCAGGGGAACGCGGAGATCTCCCCGTAGTTCCCGTCGCTCTTGACCTCGATGGCCTTGATCCAGCGGCGGCCGTACTCACCGGCGAAGAAGCGCCCGTCCAGCGCCTGGGGGAACTTGACGGCCGAGTTCAGGTTCGGGTCGTAGCGGTAGACCGGGCCGCCCATCGGCGACTCGGACCCCGAGCCGAACTCCGGTGGCGAGCCGGCGTCCCCCGCGTACCTGATCCACGCCGGTTTCGCGGCGGGCAGCGTGGTAAGGCCGGTGTTGCGGAAGGAGTTGTTGGTCGGCCCGCCCGCGCAGTTGTACTTCGGGCCGGTGCTGTTGGAGGCGAAGTCCCACTCGTTGTAGGTCTCGCTGGTGGTGTTCGTCCCGGTGCAGTACGGCCAGCCGTAGTTGCCCGGAGCGGTGATGCGGTCGAACTCCACCTGACCGCTCGGCCCGCGGCTGGAGTTGGTCACTCCCGAGTCCGGCCCGTAGTCGCCCAGGTAGACGATGCCGGTCGCCTTGTCCACGCTCATCCGGAACGGGTTGCGCAGACCCATGGCGTAGATCTCCGGGCGGGTCTTCGCCGTTCCCGGCGGGAACAGGTTTCCGCTGGGGATCGTGTAGCTGCCGTCCGGCTGCGGCTTGATCCGCAGCACCTTGCCGCGCAGGTCGTTGGTGTTGCCCGCCGTGCGCTGGGCGTCGTACTGCGGGTTGCGGTTGGTCCGCTCGTCCAGCGGGGAGTAGCCGCTCGACTCGAACGGGTTGCTGTCGTCGCCGGTCGTCAGATACAGGTTGCCGGCCGCGTCGAAGTCGATGTCGCCGCCCACGTGACAGCACATCCCGCGGTCGTTCGGCACCTCCAGCACGACCTTCTCACTGCTCATGTCGAGCGTGTCGTCGGACTTCAGCGTGAAGCGGGACAGGTTCAGGTGTCCCTTCCACTGGTCGAACTGCGCCTGCGTGCCGGTGCTCGGCGCGTCACCGCTCGGCGTGCTCAGCCGCGGCGAGTAGTAGAGCCAGACGTAGCGGTTCGACGCGAAGTCCGGGTCGACCGCCACACCCTGCAGGCCCTCCTCGTCGTGGGTGTAGACGCTGAGCCTGCCGGCCACCTTCGTGTTGCCGTTGACATCGGTGACGCGCAGCGTGCCGTCACGGGCCGTGTGGAGGACCGACCGGTTGGGCATCACGGCCAGCGACATCGCCTCACCCAGCTCCGAGCCGCCCGAGGCGAGCGACACCTGCTGGTAGTCGGACGCGGGGATGGTCAGCGCGTTCGCCGGGGAGGCCGTGACCGCGAGGGCTCCGGGTGTGATCAGCGCCATCGTGGTCAGCAACGTGAACCACGGACGTCGGGACATCGGTGTTCCTTCCTGACATGCGGGGGGTTCAGTCAGGGCATGGCGCGCGCCGCCGCGCTCTTGCCAGAAATCCTGCGTCGCGCCCAGAGGGGTGCCACCTCGGGAGGGCGCGTCGTCAGGCGATGCGG
>NZ_JBDJAW010000112.1 GCF_039649665.1 Microbispora sp. ZYX-F-249
GACCGACGCTCAGGATTTAAAGATCATCCCGTGGGGGCTTTTGGGCCACCTTGGCCGGGCCCCATTCGGCGAACAACGCTCATCCCTCCGGGTCGAGGCCGACATAGGCGCGGCAATCCGTGCGCGTCGCCGGCAGGTTCCAGCCCCGCATGATCCCGAGGAAGTCGGCCCAGCACCAGGTCGCCGCATTGAGTTCGGCCAGGGCGTGTACGGTCCGCCGCTGGAGTTCGGTCAGCTTCTCGAACGCGGGCAGCCGACGATGGACGCCGTGGGGGAACGCCAGCCGCAGCGCGGCGGTCGCCATGGGAAACGCCGCCGTTTCCGCGCTCTGCGGCCAGGCGCCGGTTGCCCTTGGTCACCCAGAACCGGTAACCCTCCTCCCTCTCACCTCGCGGGTGGTCGTCGGGGATCGGAACGACGTGGACGGCGACCTGCTGCTCGGCGGCCAGCGATCGGCAGAACGCCTCGTCCAGCGCGTAGTCGGCCCGGACGTTCCCGGGGTGATGATCGAGCAGGTGCAGGGGGATCCGGGCGAGGCGAACATTGCTGGCCTCGCGCAGACCGTTCTCCCAGTCGGCTGTTGCAGGCATACGAGCTCCTTGTTTGTGTAGCGGGACAGGAACAGGAGGAGAAGGGCCGATGGCGTGCCGTCTCGGCACGCCGCGGCGCGACGGCGTCCGTACTCATGACGAGAGTGCGGGCGGCCTCGGTGCAGGACCGCCCGCAACAGATCAGGTCAGGCGGCCAGCGGGGCGGCCGGCCCGTCCACGGCCGCGGAGTCGCCCTGGGCCAGACGCCGGGGCGCGGCGGCGACCGGCCATGCGGCGGACTCCTCCCGCACCGGGCTGTAGCGGGTGGCCAGCCCCAGATCGGTGACGATCACCTTGACCGCCGCCCGCACGACCGGCTTGCCCTCGCGGTTCTTGGTCTCGTAAGTGCGGGGAATCAGGTCACAACCCCGGGCCATGACCAGGTGGCCCTTGCGGTAGGACTCATGCGCGCGGATCGCGGCGACCCCGTAGACGACGACCTCCACCTGACGCGTGGGCACGTAGGTCGAGCCGCCCCGGCGCGGGGTCGGCGGCCCGTTGACCTCCAGCACCGCCGACCACATGGCCGGCGCCTCGTGATCGGAGGCGAAAAAGCGCGGATCGTACGCGATCCTACCGGTCAAGCTGATGTGGATGTCGAGCACGGGTCCTCCCCCTCATCGGCGGCCCCCGGGCGGGGCCTGGTGTCTGGGCCGGGGGGAGCCGCCCTGCGGCGGCGTCCCCGTTCCGGCGAGGAGCGGACGTCGCGACGGCGTGACCGGAGCTGCAACCCGGGTGGTGGCGGGATTTCAAGATGTTTTGCGCAGCAAAAAATCTTGAAATCCCGCCACTCGCCCACCGCGGCCGCGGTGAAACGCGGGCGAGAACCCGGGTTGCGGCGACGGGCTAAGCCGGCGCATAGTCAGCCGCCGGAACAGGGTGACGCCGCAGGCGTGACCACGCTGGATAGGCGCCGCCAACTGGAGCGAAGACCGAGGAGGGAGAAGCTCCGCAACGACATATCGGCGTCTGTGAGGCCGCCGGGCTTCCGTCTGACCGGCCCGCTCCTCCACCGGTTTCGGGCCCGGCTGCGGATCTCGCTCACGTCGTCCGACGCCCTGCCAGCCCCTGAGCGGATTTCCATCGAGGGGATCGTCCCGGCTCTGTACGCTCTGTACGCGGGGAAGGAAGCAGGCGTGACTGTGCAGCCACACGGCTTCGTGCCAAGTCAGGCGCCGTTGCTGGACAAGAACCTGCGAGCGTGCACTGGTCATATCCAAAGACCGCGAGGCCTTCGACGGCGGGCTGAAGGCGGTTCTCGACGAAGTGCGGGGCAGCCTCGACCTTGCGCCACTGAACGCGTTCGTTCACCGGTGGTGGATCTCCGCCTGTGATTCAGCACGGGACCCGAGGGGCGGCGGCAGATGCACAGCCGGGCCGAACAGGTGCTGGCCAGAGGACGACGCCCCGAGGGCAAGCCATGGCGCGAAGTCCTCGCCGCTCGTGGAAGCGACGTAGCAGGTGGAAGCTCTCGTCGGCCCGGTCGCCGAAGAGCAGGTCAGCCGGCCCAGAGGATGTCGATGACACGCAGGGACTGCGTTTCCTCATCAAGGAGAAACGTCAGCATCCCCTGGCTGTTATCCCCGAAAAAGGCATGTCTCACCGCGGACTGCCCGGGACGCTCTGCAACCGCATCCCATGGGTCGCGGAGGAGTTCGATGAGCCGCTCCAGGAGAGGGCCGTCGCGGATCTCCTGAGGAAGACCGTTCAGCTCATATAGAGCACGTCCGTGGAAACCATCGAACTTGTAGCTCACACCCGGCCTTCCCACTCGGGTGGGGTGTAGCGAGTGAACATCTCGGTACGCTCCTGAAGGGCGTCCTGGACGGCCTCCTCATAACCGGGGCGAGCGTAGGCGATCGCACGCAGCCGCCACTGACGCAACAGCGTCTGCACCTGCTTAAAGCGGGCCAGG
>NZ_JBDJAW010000113.1 GCF_039649665.1 Microbispora sp. ZYX-F-249
GACGAGGCCCCCGATGAGACTGCTGTCCCTGGGCGGGGTGGCCGCCGTGCTGGCCGCCCTGCTCGTGCCCGGGTCCACCCCCGCGCGGGCCGCGGGGTCGTACGACTACACCGAGGCCCTGCAGAAGTCGATCTACTTCTACGAGGCGCAGCAGTCGGGCAGGAAGCCCGGCTGGAGCCGCGTCGAATGGCGCGGCGACCGGACGCTGAACGACGGCAAGGCGGCCGGGGTGGACCTGTCCGGCGGCTGGTACGACGCGGGCGACCACGTCAAGTTCGGCTTCCCGATGGCGTTCACCACGACGATGCTGGCCTGGGGGGTGGTCGAGAACCGGTCCGGGTACGGCACGCAGCTCACGCCCATGCTGAACAACCTGAAATGGGCCACCGACTACCTGATCGCCGCCCACCCCGAACCGGACACGCTGTACGTCCAGGTGGGCGACGGCAGCGTGGACCACGCCTACTGGGGCCCGCCCGAGGTGATCGACATCAAGGGCATGTCCCGGCCCGTCTACAAGATCACGCCGACCTGCAAGGGCACCGACGTCGTCGCCGAGACGGCCGCCGCGATGGCGGCCTCCTCGATGGCCTTCCGCCAGACCGACGCGGCGTACGCGGACACGCTGCTGACCCACGCCAGGCAGCTGTTCACGTTCGCCGACACGACCAAGGGCACCAACGGCCAGGACACGGCGTACACGAGTTGCGTGCCGGGCATCTCCGGCTACTACAACTCGACCTGGGAGGGCGGCGCCGACCACCCCGGCGCGACCAAGATGTACTGGGACGAGCTGGCCTGGGCGGCCGTGTGGCTCTACCGGGCCACCGGCACCGGGAGCTACCTGGACAAGGCCCGCGAGTTCTACCCGAAGATGGGCAGCGAGCCCGACGTCGGCCAGGGCGCGGGCGGCACGACCGTGCCCGCCTACACCTTCGGGCTGGGGTGGAACGACAAGGAGTACGGCGTCTACGCCCTGATGGCGACGCTCACCGGAGAGCAGAAGTACGCCGACGACGTCCGGCGCTACCTCGACTACTGGACGGCCGGCTACAAGGGCAAGAAGGGACCGGTCACCCCCGGCGGCCTGGCGTACATCTTCAACTGGGCCTCGCTGCGCATGGCGCTGAACACCGCCTGGGTGGCCCTCGTCTACGCCGACCACCTCGGCCCTGACGACCCGCTCTACGCGCGCTATCACGACTTCGCCAAACGGCAGGTCGACTACGCGCTCGGGGACAATCCCCGCCGTTCCAGCTACATGGTCGGCTTCGGGACCAATCCGCCCACGCACGTCCACCATCGCGCGGCCAGCGGCCAGTACCTCGGCTACATGAGCGACACCACCGGCCCGAACCTGCACGTCCTGTACGGCGCGCTCGCCGGCGGCCCCGACCAGGCCGACGCCTACACCGACAGCCGTACGGACTACGTCCGCAACGAGGTGGCGATCGACTACAACTCCGGCATCACCAACGTGCTCGCGCGGTTCGCCAAGGAGTACGGCGGGACGCCCGTGGCGAACTTCCCCGCACCGGAGGAGAAGTACCAGGAGATCCGCGCCGAGACCGGCAACGTCTACACCGGCGTGGACGGCACGTCCATGACCGTCACCATCACCAACACGTCGAACTGGCCGCCGCGCGTCCTGCGGTCGGGCAAGGCGCGTTACTACTTCACGCTCGACGGCTCCACCTCGATCTCACAGGTGAAGGTGACCGGCGGCGACAGCGGCGGCTGCGCGGTCAGCGGGCCGGCGCCCGCCGGGGACCGCACCTACTACGCGGAGGTGGACTGCACGGGCAAGCCGATCTACCCCGGCGACGCCCAGCTCTACAAGCGGGGCACACAGCTGCGGATCTCGGTGCCGAACGGCGCGACCTGGGACCCGGCCAACGACTGGTCGGCGTCGGCCGCCTCTCACGTGCCGGTGTACGACGGTGACACGCTGGTCTGGGGCACCCCGCCCGGCGGCACCGCATCCCCCTCGCCGTCGCCGTCCCCCTCGCCCAGCCCGTCGCCGTCTTCGTCGCCCTCTCCGGTGGACACCACGCCGCCCAGCGCGCCCACCGGGCTGCGGGTCTGCGGGGCGGACTTCGAGAACGCCGTGCCCATGTGCTGGACCGCCTCGACCGACGACACCGGGGTCGCGGGTTATGACGTGTACATGAGGCAGGGAACCGGCTTCACCAAGATCGGCTCATCGGCGACGACCCTCTACGTCGCGGAGAGGCTGGTCGCCGGCACGAGCTACACGTTCTACGTGGTGGCCAGGGACGCCGCCGGCAACACCAGCCAGCCCTCGGCCACGCTCACCGCGACCGCCCAGACCGGCCTGTCCTCCCCCAGCCCCTCGCCGAGCCCGTCCCCCTCGCCCAGCCCCTCGCCGTCCCCGAGCCCGTCGCCGTCCGCGTCGGCCGGCGCCGGATGCG
>NZ_JBDJAW010000114.1 GCF_039649665.1 Microbispora sp. ZYX-F-249
GCACGGGGACATCTTCAACTCGCTGCTGCAGATCCTGGAGGACGGTCGGCTGACCGACGCCCAGGGCCGCGTGGTGGACTTCAAGAACACCGTCATCATCATGACGACCAACCTCGGCACCCGGGACATCTCCAAGGGCGTCGCCCTGGGCTTCGCGAAGTCCAACGACGAGGAGAGCACCTACGACCGGATGAAGGTCAAGGTGCAGGAGGAGCTCAAGCAGCACTTCCGGCCCGAGTTCCTCAACCGCGTCGACGACATCGTGGTCTTCCACCAGCTGACGCCCAAGGAGATCATTCAGATCGTGGACCTGATGCTCGCCCAGGTGGCCGAGCGCCTCAAGGACCGCGACATGGGCCTGGAGGTGTCTCCGGCGGCCAAGCAGTTGCTGGCCGATCGCGGGTACGACCCGGTCATGGGCGCCCGTCCGCTGCGCCGGACCATCCAGCGCGAGCTGGAGGACACGCTGTCGGAGAAGATCCTCTACGGCGAGCTGCGGCCCGGCCACGTCGTCAAGATCGACATCGAGGGCGAAGGCGACGCCGCCACGTTCACCTTCGCCGGCGAGACCGCGCCCGCCGCCGCCGGCGCGCCCACCTCCGCCGCCTCGAACGGCTGATCCCGGCCCATGGCCGGACAGCAGGCCTTCTGGATCGACGGCCGATCCGACCGCGAACGCGCCCGTGACGGCGTCAGCCACTACTCCGAGCGCGTGTGGGAGAACCTCGGCGAGTTCGAGGGGGTGTGGGGGGACATCGCCCCGGTCGCGTTCGCGTGCGCGGCGTGGCGGATCGCCACCCCACCCCTGAGCTCCCCGGGGCTGGTCCGCCGGCACCGGCGGATCCTGTCCGCCTCCTGCGAGCGCAACGGCTGGGACGGGTCGCTGACGGCACGCGTCGCGCTCGTCTCCCCGCTGCCCGCGGCGCTCACAATCTCGCGCGACTGGTGGCGCGACCGCGGCTGGCGGGGCTGGCCGGAGATCTTCAGCCAGTTCGTCGAGCCCGCCGAGCAGGACCTCGCGAAGGTCCCCCATCTGCGTCCCACCCTGCTCGTGGACGCCCCCGTGCCCCTCGAGGACCTGCCCGCGACGCCGGACGGGCCCGCGCGCGATCTGGCCGAGACGGCGCACCGCGCGCTCACGGTCCTCGTCAGGGAGCTGAACGACCTGCTCGCCCCGATCGTCACCCACCTGGAGCAGGACCTCCGCTGAGGCGTCCCCGCGTCGATCGCGGGGCCGCTCGCTCTCGTCGCGGAACCTCTTTCCCACCCCCTTGACAGTGGCCCGGAGCGGCCTCAGTCTGTTGCGCATAGTGCTATGTGTTTCGTCTTGCACAACTAATGCACGCTGACTGATTCGAGGGAAAGAGAGACCATGGCGCACGAAGTCCGCGGGGTCGTCGCGAAGGGCAAGGGACAGCCGGTCAGCCTGGAGACCATCGTCGTCCCCGACCCGGGCCCGGGTGAGGCGCTCGTGGCCGTGCAGGCCTGCGGGGTGTGCCACACCGACCTGCACTACCGCGAGGGCGGCATCAACGACGACTTCCCGTTCCTCCTCGGGCACGAGGCGGCCGGCGTGGTCGAGGCGGTCGGCGAGGGCGTGACGGACGTCGCCCCCGGCGACTTCGTCATCCTCAACTGGCGCGCGGTCTGCGGCGCCTGCCGGGCCTGCCTGCGCGGACGCCCGCAGTACTGCTTCGCCACCCACAACGCCACCCAGAAGATGACGCTGGCCGACGGCACCCCGCTGTCCCCGGCGCTCGGGATCGGCGCGTTCGCCGACAAGACGCTCGTCGCGGCCGGCCAGTGCACCAAGGTGGACCCGAGCGCTTCCGCGGTCGCGGTGGGCCTGCTCGGCTGCGGGATCATGGCGGGGCTCGGCGCGGCCATCAACACCGGCGGGGTGACCCGCGGGGACTCGGTCGCCGTCATCGGCTGCGGCGGCGTGGGCGACGCGGCCGTCGCGGGCGCGCATCTGGCCGGCGCCACCACGATCATCGCGGTCGACGTGGACGACAC
>NZ_JBDJAW010000115.1 GCF_039649665.1 Microbispora sp. ZYX-F-249
GGACGAGCCGATCGAGCCCTCACCGGTGAAGGAGGACTTGATGCCGACGAGCTCCTCGGCCTTCATGGCCGGAGCGGCGGCCTTGAAGGTCTTGCCGTAGGCCCACTTGAGGGTCTTGCCGGTGAAGGCGTAGTTGCCGTCCGGGTGCGACCCGCTCGGGTAACCGAAGACGAACACCGAGGTGCCGATCTTCTGGTTGTAGGCCAGGCCCTGACCACCGACGTTGCTGCCGAGGCTGCCGACGTCCTTGAGGGCGATGTCGACGATCTTGCCCTTGAGGATGTAGTCGATGTCGAAGTTCACCCAGAAGTTGACCTTGTACCAGCCGTTGTTGTAGGCGAAGTAGAAGGTCTTTGCGTCGGCGGAGACGTGGACCTCGTCGTCGAACGCGTACTCGGCGCTGTTGAACTCTTCCTTGCTGACGCGGGTCACGGTGACGCCGGTGCCCCGGGACACCTTGAACTCCGTGGTGCCGCCGCGCTGGTTGTTGATCCTGGACGCGATGTCCTTGATGTCCTGCTCGGACGGGTTGCTGAGGACGCTGTTGTTCCAGTCCTGGGCGAACGCCCACCAGAGGATGTTGACGTTCTCCTTCTGGGACTCGGCGTGCCGGTTGCGAACCACCGTGCGGTAGTCCACGACGGGCTTGATCTCGCCGGCCCAGCCGGTCTGCTTGGTCTCGAGGTCCTTCTTGGCCTTCTCGGCGTCCGCCTTGGTCTCGAACCGGCGGTCCTTGACCCAGTTCTTGACCTTGTCGACGGAGACGTCGGTGACCTGGACGCCGTTGTACACGGTGACGAACGCGTAGTCGCGGTCGCCGTCCTCGTACACGTCGTAGTCGTAGTGGGTGTAGGCGGTCTTGCCCACGTAGATGCCCCACGGGGTCTTGCCCTGGTAGTAACCCGGGATGAACACCCACTTGTCGAGGGTGTCCTTGTTGCTCACCGTGTCGTAGACGCAGTGACCGGCGGTGGCGACCAGGTTCTTGTACTGGCTCTGCACCGAGGTGGCCGAGCACCAGTGCGGCTTCTTGTCGGCGCCGATGAAGAACACCTTGCCGGTGGTCTTCGGCAGGTTGATGTTCTTCAAGTTGCTCGTGGCGGCCTTCTGGTCGCCGCTGGAGCCGACGACGCCGGCCTTGCTGTCGGCGGAAGCGCCACCCGTGGAGACGTGCTTGGTGGGCAGCGTCGTCTCGACGTTGTAGGGGGTCGCGTTGATCAGGTTCGCCTTGTTCTGGCCGTACCAGAACGCGGCGACCTGCTTGGCGGCGAAGTTCGTGTTGGCCAGGTTGACCGGCGGGGCGACGTCGGTGTCGGCCTGAGCCGGCGCGGCAACGGCGGCGGCGGCCAGCAGGCCCGCCACGACCCCACCGAGGGCGAGGGTGCGCTTCATGGATTTCTCCCAGGTCTGTCGTGGGACGCCACTTGCGCCCCATGCGTCAGTGAAGGATCGAGGAGAAAGCTATAGGAGAAATCAGGGGCATGTAAGGCGATTCATGAGGTCTGTCGGTAAGGCCGCAATGAGTAGTCGGAGGCCAGATCTGCCGCTGTTAGCCATATTTGCGCTGATCAAGTGCGCCTTGTTCGATCTGTTTCACTTGCAGTCATGGATCGGTTCAGGATTTAGTGTGACGCAAATCACAGTCGAT
The DNA here is from genome assembly GCF_039649665.1 of Microbispora sp. ZYX-F-249. Lineage (NCBI taxonomy): Bacteria > Bacillati > Actinomycetota > Actinomycetes > Streptosporangiales > Streptosporangiaceae > Microbispora > Microbispora maris. Next base: position 1,649 of record NZ_JBDJAW010000115.1, read on the forward strand.
GGATGAAACCGAAGGGGAGGTGAGTCCCGTCAAAGCTGGCTCGCTCCCACCGCGCGCGACCCTGAGGGACCTCCGCGCTGGTGCTCGGCAGGGGAGCATATAGGCAGGTCCGCAGGGAGGACCGTGGGTGTCCGGCGTGGGCAGTGGACCGGCGCGAGAGCGAGAGGCCGGCTCGGAGACGGGTGCTCGGGCGCTTCCGCTTGGCGGCGGGGGACACGGGGCCGGTAGGGCCGATCCGGGCTACGAGGACGTTCTCGTGGCTGCACTTTCTGCCGTCGCAATACGGCTTAAGCGGACGAAAATAGGAAAAGGGCCCGGCTGGAGGCCGGGCCCTTTCCTTTGGTCCAGTTAGAGCGTCAGAGCGA
>NZ_JBDJAW010000116.1 GCF_039649665.1 Microbispora sp. ZYX-F-249
AGATGTTCGAGAGGTTCACCGACCGTGCGCGGCGGGTTGTCGTCCTGGCTCAGGAAGAGGCCAGGATGCTCAACCACAACTACATCGGTACTGAGCACATTCTTCTTGGTTTGATCCATGAGGGTGAGGGTGTGGCGGCCAAGGCTCTGGAGAGTCTTGGGATCAGTCTCGAGGGGGTGCGCCAGCAGGTCGAGGAGATCATCGGTCAGGGGCAGTCGGCGCCGTCGGGGCACATTCCCTTCACGCCGCGGGCCAAGAAGGTTCTTGAGCTGTCGCTGCGCGAGGCGTTGCAGCTCGGGCACAACTACATCGGCACCGAGCACATTCTTCTGGGGTTGATCCGGGAGGGTGAGGGTGTCGCGGCGCAGGTGCTGGTGAAGCTGGGCGCCGATCTGAACCGGGTGCGTCAGCAGGTCATCCAGTTGCTGCACGGGTATCAGGGCAAGGAGCCGGCGGCGGCGGGCGGGCCGCAGGAGTCGGCGCCGTCGACGTCGCTGGTGCTGGATCAGTTCGGGCGGAATCTGACCCAGGCGGCGCGGGAGGGCAAGCTCGACCCGGTGATCGGCCGGGACAAGGAGATCGAGCGGGTCATGCAGGTGCTGTCCCGCCGGACGAAGAACAACCCGGTGCTGGTGGGTGAGCCCGGTGTGGGCAAGACCGCCGTGGTGGAGGGGTTGTCGCAGAAGATCGTCAAGGGTGAGGTGCCCGAGACGCTGAAGGACAAGCAGCTCTACACCCTGGATCTGGGTGCGCTGGTGGCCGGTTCCCGCTACCGCGGTGACTTCGAAGAGCGTCTGAAGAAGGTGCTCAAGGAGATCCGTACCCGGGGCGACATCATCTTGTTCATCGACGAGCTGCACACGCTGGTGGGCGCGGGCGCCGCCGAGGGCGCCATCGACGCCGCCAGCATCCTCAAGCCGATGCTGGCCCGTGGCGAGCTCCAGACCATCGGCGCCACCACGCTCGACGAGTACCGCAAGCACCTGGAGAAGGACGCCGCGCTGGAGCGGCGGTTCCAGCCGATCCAGGTGGCCGAGCCGTCGCTGTCGCACACGATCGAGATCCTCAAGGGTCTGCGGGACCGGTACGAGGCGCATCACCGGGTGTCGATCACCGACGGGGCCCTCGTCGCGGCCGCCACCCTGGCCGACCGTTACATCAGTGACCGGTTCCTGCCGGACAAGGCGATCGACCTGATCGACGAGGCGGGGTCGCGGATGCGGATCCGCCGGATGACGGCGCCGCCGGACCTGCGCGAGTACGACGAGAAGATCGCGAACGTGCGGCGGGAGAAGGAGTCCGCGATCGACGCGCAGGACTTCGAGAAGGCCGCGGCGCTGCGGGATCAGGAAAAGCAGCTGCAGCTGAAGCGGGAGCGGCGGGAGAAGGAGTGGAAGGCCGGCGACATGGATGTCGTGGCCGAGGTGACCGAGGAGCTCATCGCCGAGGTCCTGGCCACCGCCACGGGTATCCCGGTGTTCAAGCTGACCGAGGAGGAGTCGCAGCGGCTGCTCCGCATGGAAGACGAGCTGCACAAGCGGATCATCGGTCAGGATGACGCGATCAAGGGGCTGTCGCGGTCGATCCGGCGTACGCGTGCGGGGTTGAAGGACCCGCGCCGTCCGGGTGGGTCGTTCATCTTCGCCGGCCCGTCGGGTGTGGGGAAGACCGAGCTGTCCAAGGCGCTGGCGGAGTTCCTGTTCGGGGACGAGGACGCGCTGATCATGCTGGACATGTCGGAGTTCATGGAGAAGCACACCGTCTCGCGGCTGTTCGGCTCCCCGCCCGGTTACGTCGGGTACGAAGAGGGCGGCCAGCTGACCGAGAAGGTGCGGCGCAAGCCGTTCTCGGTGGTCCTGTTCGACGAGATCGAGAAGGC
>NZ_JBDJAW010000117.1 GCF_039649665.1 Microbispora sp. ZYX-F-249
CGTGTGCCCGGACAGTGCCGGCGAGGCCGATCCGCCGTCATGTTCGATCGATGCGAGCGTAGGCGCCATGAAGGCGGCGGCTCCCGCTCCCGGACGCGACGCGTCGGCGTAGGCGCGGAGGCGACCGAGAGTCGAGGAAAAGTGCCCGTTTTGACGGCATTGGGACCCTTCCCGGTTTCACTTAAAACTGTGATCTCCGTCACATCAAACGTGAACCGTTCCATCACCCAAGGTGATGGCGTCTGGAACGGGCCATAGATGATCAGCCAAAACGTCGCCGAGGCCCCTCGGCACGGCGATGGGACGGGTCAGCCGACCGGAGAACGAAGACCGCGGAACCACTTACACCACCCTTATTCCTCCTATACCTTTCTCCTCGTTCCTTCACTGACGCATGGGGCGCAAGTGACGTCCCACGACAGACCAGGGAGAAATCCATGAAGCGCACTCTCGCCCTCGGCGGGATCGCGGCGGGCCTGCTGGCCGCCGCCGCCGTCGCCGCGCCGGCTCAGGCCGCGCCGACCGACGAGATCCCCGCCGTCAACCTGGCCAACACGAACTTCGCGGCCAAGCAGGTCGCGGCGTTCTGGTTCGGCGAGGCCCGGGCAAACCTGATCAACGCGACGCCGTACAACGTCGAGACCACGCTGCCCACCAAGCACGTCTCGACCGGTGGCGCTTCCGCCGACAGCAAGGCCGGCGTCGTCGGCTCCAGCGGCGACCAGAAGCCCGCCACGGCGAACCTGAAGAACATCAACCTGCCGAAGACCACCGGCAAGGTGTTCTTCATCGGTGGCGACGGCAAGCCGCACTGGTGCTCCGCGACCGCGGTGCAGAGCGGGTACAAGAACCTGGTGGCGACCGCCGGTCACTGTGTCTACGACACGGTGAGCAACCGCGAGACCCTCGACAAGTGGGTCTTCGTCCCCGGCTACTACCAGGGCAAGACCCCGTGGGGCATCTACGTCGGTAAGACCGCCTACACCCACTACGACTACGACGTGTACGAGGACGGCGACCGCGACTACGCGTTCGTCACCGTGTACAACGGCGTCCAGGTCACCGACGTGGCCGTGGACAAGGTCAAGAACTGGGTGAAGGACCGTACGTTCGACACCCGCGCCGAGGCCGAGAAGGCCAAGAAGGACCTCGAGCTCAAGACCACTGGCTGGTCCGGCGAGATCGTGCCCTTCGGCCCGAACGACGTCAAGTACCCGTGGTCGGAGCGCTGGGGCTGGGAGCTGGCCAAGCACGGCCAGGAGTCCCAGAAGGTCTACGTCCCCACCGACCGGTGGTGCCTGTTCCTCGACTACACCGCTGACAAGCTCGGTTCGCTTGTCCGCGGCGAGGTCAAGGACGCGTCCTTCCGCGGCAAGGCCGGCTACGAGGTCACCCGCATCTCCAAGGACGAGTTCAAGACGGCCACCGGGTCCTACGAGGGCGACCACGTCGTGGACGGCGTCCTCTACTTCACGCAGAACAACGGCTGGTACAAGGCCAAGTTCTGGGTGAACGTGGCCAAGAAGTTCAGGCTGACCGGCCACATCGTGGACATCGCCCTGAAGGACGTCGGCAGCCTCGGCAGCAACGTCGGTGGTCAGGGCCTGGCCTACAACCAGAAGATCGGCACCGCGGTGTTCGTCTTCGGTTACCCGAGCGGGTCGCACCCGGACGGCAACTACGCCTTCACCGGCAAGACCCTCAAGTGGGCCTACGGCAAGACCTTCAAGGCCGCTGCTCCGGCCATGAAGGCCGAGGAGCTGGTGGGCATCAAGTCCTCCTTCACCGGCGAGGGCTCGATCGGTTCCTCG
>NZ_JBDJAW010000118.1 GCF_039649665.1 Microbispora sp. ZYX-F-249
CGCTGGTTGGCCTGCCCGTTGCAGTCCCAGATCTGCGCCTGCGCGCCGTTCGCCTGCGAGGCGCCGCTGACGTCCAGGCACCGGCCCGACCCCAGACCCTTGAGCGCGCTCGTGCTTCCCGAGGGCGACGACGGAGAAGGCGACGGAGACGGAGAGGACGGCGGCGAAGGCGAGGGTGACGGGGAGGGCGAGGGTGACGGGGAGGGGGACGGCGAGGGCGATGTGCCGGCCAGTTCCTTGATCCGGATGTTGCGGAACGACGCCACGTCGCCGGACCCGTGGTTCTGGATGCCGATGTAGCCCTGCTGGAGGGAGCGGACCGGATCGGTGTTGGTGAAATCGTTGATCTTCGTGCCGTTCAGGAACACCTGCAGCCGCTCACCCTCCACCAGCAGCTCATAGGTGTTCCACTGACCCGGCGGGTTCAGCGCCGCGTCCCGGGCGGCGATGTCGGCCGACTTGAACCCGTAGATCGCCCCCGTCGTCTTGTCCTGGGTGTCGGTCGCGTCGATCTGCACCTCGTATCCGGTGTCGAGCGCCGCCTGAGGGTCACTGGTGGCCGGGAACCCGACGATAACCCCGGAGTTCGAGTCGCCGGTCAGCCTCCAGTCGAGCTTGAGCGAGTAGGACCGGAACTCCTTCGCGTTGTACCACAGCATGCCCATGCCGCCCTGGGAGGTCAGCGTGGCGTCGCTGTTGGCGAACGACCCCGGCCCGGCCTGCGACCAGCCCGTCGTCGAGCCGTTGTACAACGTCGTGTATCCGTTCTCCGGACGGCAGTCCGCGTTGGCCGCCTTGGCCGCGTACCGGATCCCGCCGAGCAGCAGCGTGCGGAAGTTCGAGTCGGCGTACGACTCCTGGGTGTGTCCCAAGCCCGTGTAGAACGCGCGGCCGGAGGACTGGGGGTGGCACCAGGTGATCGGGTGGTCGCCCATGCCGCCGCCGCTGTAGCTGCTCTCGTCCAGGCTCTGCAGCACCCGGACGTTCGGGCGGGGGTTGGTGCGGAAGCTGTACCACTCGTCCGTACGCGACCAGGTCGCGCCCAGATGAGAGGTCGCGGCGTGCGCCCGGTCCTCGTTCCGTACGGTGGCCCGCTGGATCGCCGGGTGGCTGTTGAACCAGGCCCCCATCAGCTGCCCGTAGTAGGGCCAGTCGTACTCGGTGTCGGCGGCCGAATGCACGCCCACGTAGCCGCCACCGCCGTCGACGTACGTCTGGAAGGCGGCCTGCTGGGTGGCGTTCAGGACGTCGCCGGTGGTGCTGAGGAACACCACCGCCTTGTACTGCGCGAGGTTGGCCGTGCTGAAGGCGTTCGCGTCCTCGGTGGCGTCCACCGAGAAGTCGTTCGCGGCCCCCAGGTCCCGGATGGCCTGGATGCCGGTGGGAATCGAGTCGTGCCGGAAGCCGGCCGTCTTGGAGAAGACCAGCACCTTGAAGGCGGCGGCCTGGGCGGGGATGGCGGGGATCACCGCCGCGGCGGCGGCGGTGAGCGCCACCGCGGTCACCGACAGGCGCCGCAGCACGGATGCCTTCCGGTCGTTCCCCGCGCCGCGCCCGGGCGCGGCGGTGGTCAGATGTCGCAGCATGGGGGTCCTTCCGTCGCGGCGCCCGGCGCGGCCGCTTTCGGCGGTGAAAGCTGGGCCGCGCCGGGCGTCACATCTCCTGGTGGTCGGGGTCAGACGCGGGTCCAGCGCTGGTTGGTTCCTCCGGCGCACGTCCAGATGTGCACCTTGCTGCCGTTGGCCGTGCCGTAGTTCGAC
>NZ_JBDJAW010000119.1 GCF_039649665.1 Microbispora sp. ZYX-F-249
TGAACGCCTGGCCTGATCTGGTAGTAGGTAAACGATGGGGTGACGCAGGAAGGTAGCCCAGCCCGGGCGGTGGTTGTCCCGGGGTAAGCATGTAGGGCGAGAGATAGGCAAATCCGTCTCTCATGTGCCTGAGGTGTGATGCCGAGCCGATTGTGGCGAAGTGGGTGATCCTATGCTGCCGAGAAAAGCCTCTAGTGAGTGTCGCGGCGGCCCGTACCCGAAACCGACTCAGGTGGTCAGGTAGAGAATACCAAGGCGGTCGGGTGAACTGTGGTTAAGGAACTCGGCAAATTGCCCCCGTAACTTCGGGAGAAGGGGGACCTTTACTGGTGATGAGACGTGCTCTCTGAGCTGGTGGGGGTCGCAGTGGCCAGGGGGAAGCGACTGTTTACTAAAAACACAGGTCCGTGCGAAGTCGTAAGACGATGTATACGGACTGACGCCTGCCCGGTGCCGGAACGTTAAGGGGACCGCTTAGCATCTTTCGGGGTGCGAAGGTGAGAACTTAAGCGCCGGTAAACGGCGGTGGTAACTATAACCATCCTAAGGTAGCGAAATTCCTTGTCGGGTAAGTTCCGACCTGCACGAATGGCGTAACGACTTCCCCGCTGTCTCAACCACAGGCCCGGTGAAATTGCAGTACGAGTAAAGATGCTCGTTTCGCGCAGCAGGACGGAAAGACCCCGGGACCTTCACTACAGCTTGACATTGGCGTTTGGAGCGTCTTGTGTAGGATAGGTGGGAGACTGGGAAGCTCTGACGCTAGTCAGGGTGGAGTCATTGGTGAAATACCACTCTGGTCGTTTTGGACGTCTAACCCGCGCCCGTGAATCCGGGTGGGGGACAGTGTCTGGTGGGTAGTTTAACTGGGGCGGTTGCCTCCTAAAAGGTAACGGAGGCGCCCAAAGGTTCCCTCAGCCTGGTTGGCAATCAGGTGTCGAGTGTAAGTGCACAAGGGAGCTTGACTGTGAGACTGACGGGTCGAGCAGGAGCGAAAGCTGGGACTAGTGATCCGGCATCGGCGTGTGGAAGCGGTGTCGCTCAACGGCTAAAAGGTACCCCGGGGATAACAGGCTGATCTTCCCCAAGAGTCCATATCGACGGGATGGTTTGGCACCTCGATGTCGGCTCGTCGCATCCTGGGGCTGGAGTAGGTCCCAAGGGTTGGGCTGTTCGCCCATTAAAGCGGTACGCGAGCTGGGTTTAGAACGTCGCGAGACAGTTCGGTCCCTATCCGCTGCGCGCGCAGGAGACTTGCGAGGGGCTGTCCCTAGTACGAGAGGACCGGGACGGACGAACCTCTGGTGTGCCAGTTGTTCCGCCAGGAGCACGGCTGGTTGGCTACGTTCGGTAGGGATAACCGCTGAAAGCATCTAAGCGGGAAGCTCGCCTCAAGATGAGGTCTCCCACCACGAGAGTGGGTAAGGCCCCCTAGAGATGATGGGGTTGATAGGCCGGAAGTGGAAGCGCAGTAATGTGTGGAGCTGACCGGTACTAATAGGCCGAGGACTTGACCATGATGTGCTCGCGTTCACTATGTGATCTCAGAGACAGCAACCACTAGCAGTTGTAGTTGTGGTTGTGTGTTTCATGGGGTTACGGCGGTCATAGCGGCAGGGAAACACCCGGTTACTTTCCGAACCCGGAAGTTAAGCCTGCCAGCGCCGATGGTACTGCAC
>NZ_JBDJAW010000120.1 GCF_039649665.1 Microbispora sp. ZYX-F-249
CGGCGCCGCGTCGTGGCGGGGGGTACTGAGCCGACGGTCACTGTGCCGGGGGGTACCGGGCCGGGGGGTACCGAACCGGCAGGTAAGGGATTTGCGCCCATGCCTGAGCCTCCACTGCGAGATCAATGAGGGAACGCGGGACAGACACCCGCGGGCAAAACACACGCGATCCGTCGTCGCGCCGAGACTGCGGCCCTGCCGCGCACCACCGATCCCGGCAGGAGGAAGCCGCCTTGGGGAGCAGTGTGGGAAATCATCACGAAATGTGTCAAGACCATGTCGAGAAAGTTTCGCGACCATTCCGGTGCTGCTGATTCATGTGTACAGGTCGCAGGGATGGCGACTCGTCGTAAATTTCCTGCGCCGTCGGAAACGTGGTGGAGCGGCGCGGGAGCCGATGAAAGTTTCATCGCGTCCGGGTCACGGGTGGTGTTCTCACACTCGCGCCAGGAGCAGGTGAGCCGCCCCCGCCCTCATAAGGGGCGCGACGCGAACCGCGGCGAGCGTTGACACCGTTGGGGGGGTCATGTTTGATCCGCTACACCACCACTACGCACGTCGCCGATGGGAGAGGAGCACCGGCTCGCAATTGTTAGCGCTCACATATCGGGTGCGAATCGCCTGAATTTCCGGGCCGGCGCGCCCTGGTCGCGTCGCCGTCGACCACCTCCACCGTGATCGCCGGGGCGTGGACGCCGCCGGCGATCGGGGAGTCCGCCCCGTCCGCCGCATCGAGCGATCCGGCCTTCTCCAGGCGGTGTGAGGACCGACGACGCCGGTCACGGCCGGATGGCCCGCACCGGTGTCACCATGCCCTGACCCGCAGCCCCCCGCGCCATGCGGTACCACCACGAGGGCTGCCAACCCCAACCCGGGCGGCGACGACCGCCTGCCCGGGCGGCTGAGCCTGCCGACCCCCGCCACCTTCCCCGGCGGGACACCGCCCCGGTGCGGGGGACGCCATTCCCCCGCACCGGCGGTGAGTCCACGTAGCGCATCGCGGGCGTCCGCGTCCGCCGGCCGTGTCTCCACCCTGCAGAGGAGAGCAGATGCACGCACCCCCCACTCGTGTCGCGCGTGACCGGCGACGGTCGCCGGTCGCCGTCTTCGCCTGTCTTCTGGCGGCGCTCGCGACAGTCTTCGCGACCGCCATCGCCTGGACGGCGCCGGCGTCCGCGGCGACCGTCGACACGAACGCCTGGTACGTGCTGGTGAACCGCAACAGCGGCAAGGCCCTGGACGTGTACAACTTCTCCACGGCCGACGGCGGGTCGCTCGTGCAGTGGACGCGCACCAACGCCAACAACCAGCAGTGGCGGTTCGTCGACTCCGGCGGCGGCTACTACCGCGTGCAGTCGCGGCACTCGGGCAAGGTGCTCGACGTGTACAACGTCTCCACCGCCGACGCCGCCGACATCGTGCAGTGGAGCGACCACAACGGCACCAACCAGCAGTTCGCTCTCGCCGACTCCTCCGGCGGCTACGTACGGCTGATCAACCGCAACAGCGGCAAGGCCGTCGAGGTCCAGAACGCCTCCACCGCGGACGGCGGCAAGATCGTGCAGTACTCCGACTGGGGTGGCAACAACCAGCAGTGGCAGCTCGTCCGCGTCGGAAGCGTCTCCGACCAGTCGCCGTCACCGTCACCGTCGCCTTCGG
>NZ_JBDJAW010000121.1 GCF_039649665.1 Microbispora sp. ZYX-F-249
TTGGTGGTGGGGTGGGCTGGTTGTCTGGTTGTTGTTTGTGAATTGCATAGTGGACGCGAGCATCTTTGTGGCCAAGTTGTTTAGGGCACACGGTGGATGCCTTGGCATCAGGAGCCGATGAAGGACGTGGGAGGCTGCGTTAAGCCTCGGGGAGTCGCCAACCAGACGTTGATCCGGGGATGTCCGAATGGGGAAACCTAGCACCAGTCATGTGGTGTTGCCTCCGCCTGAATGTATAGGGCGGTTGGTGGTAACGCGGGGAAGTGAAACATCTCAGTACCCGTAGGAGAAGAAAACAAATTAGTGATTCCGTGAGTAGTGGTGAGCGAAAGCGGAGGAGGCTAAACCGTGCGCGTGTGATAGCCGGCGGGCGTTGCGTGTGCGGGGTTGTGGGATCTTCCGGAAGGGACCGCCGTCTCTTCGAGCAGTGAGAAATCGGTGGGGTAGTCGAACGCTCTGGGAAGGGCGGCCGTAGACCGTGATAGCCGGGTAGGCGAAATTCTGCCGACTGCTGGGAGTTGTCCCGAGTAGCACGGGGCTCGAGGAATCCTGTGTGAATCTGCCAGGACCACCTGGTAAGCCTAAATACTTCCTGATGACCGATAGTGAACGAGTACCGTGAGGGAAAGGTGAAAAGCGCCCCGGTGAGGGGTCGTGAAATAGTACCTGAAACCGTGTGCCTACAAGCCGTAGGAGCGTAGTCGCCTTCGGGCGGCTGTGATGTGACTGCGTGCCTTTTGAAGAATGAGCCTGCGAGTTATGGTGTGTGGCGAGGTTAACCCGTGTGGGGGAGCCGTAGCGAAAGCGAGTCTGAATAGGGCGCCCGGAGTCGCATGCTGTAGACCCGAAGCGGGGTGATCTACGCATGGGCAGGTTGAAGCGTGGGTAAGACTGCGTGGAGGACCGAACCCACCAGGGTTGAAAACCTGGGGGATGACCTGTGTGTAGGGGTGAAAGGCCAATCAAACTCCGTGATAGCTGGTTCTCCCCGAAATGCATTTAGGTGCAGCGTTACGTGGTGCTTGCCGGAGGTAGGGCTCTGGATGGCTGATGGGCCCGACAAGGTTACTGACGTCAGCCAAACTTCGAATGCCGGTAAGTGGAGCGTGGCAGTGAGACTGCGGGGGATAAGCTCCGTGGTCGAGAGGGAAACAGCCCAGATCACCGACTAAGGCCCCTAAGCGTGTGCTAAGTGGGAAAGGATGTGGAGTCGCAGTGACAACCAGGAGGTTGGCTTAGAAGCAGCCACCCTTGAAAGAGTGCGTAATAGCTCACTGGTCAAGTGATTCTGCGCCGACAATGTAGCGGGGCTCAAGTACACCGCCGAAGTCGTGGCACCCGCCGGCTGGGTTTCCCGGTCCGGGGGTGGGTAGGGGAGCGTCGTGCGAACCGGTGAAGCCGCCGAGTGATCGTGTGGTGGAGGTCGTGCGAGTGAGAATGCAGGCATGAGTAGCGAGTCAGAAGTGAGAATCTTCTGCGCCGGATGACCAAGGGTTCCTGGGGCAGGTTCGTCCGCCCAGGGTAAGTCGGGACCTAAGGCGAGGCCGACAGGCGTAGTCGATGGACAACGGGTTGATATTCCCGTACCCGCTGTGATGCGCCCATATCGAATCCAGTGATACTAAGGGTCCTTA
>NZ_JBDJAW010000123.1 GCF_039649665.1 Microbispora sp. ZYX-F-249
TCACGGCCTGCACCAGCAACGAGCCGGCGGCGCAGGCGAGCGCGCCGGCCGCCGCTCCCGCGGCCGCGGCCACGGGCGGCAACGACGCCCCCGGCGACAAGGTCGTCATCGGCTTCTCGGCCCCGGCGGCCGACCACGGCTGGATCGCGGCGATCAGCAAGAACGCCGCCGACGCCGCCAAGCAGTACTCCGATGTGGAGTTCAAGGCGGTCGAGCCGACCAACGACATCAACCAGCAGATCTCGGCGGTGGAGTCGCTGATCCAGGCCAAGGTCAACGCGCTGGTGATCCTGCCCAACGACGGCCAGCAGCTCAACCAGGTCGCCCGGCAGGCGATGGACGCCGGCATCCCGGTGATCAACCTGGACCGGGTCTTCCCCGACAAGCTGTCGTACCGGACCTGGCTGGGCGGCGACAACTACGGCATGGGCGTGGCCGCGGGCCACTTCATCGGCAAGACGCTGAAGGACAAGGGGGTGGCCGACCCGGTCATCCTGGAGATCCAGGGCATCGCGACGCTGCCGCTGACCCAGGACCGCAGCAAGGGTTTCGAGGACGCGCTGAAGACCTATGGGTTCAAGGTGACGGCCAAGCAGGACGCGAAGTTCACGGTGGAGTCGGGTACGCAGGTGGCGAGCAACCTGCTGCAGGCGCACAAGAAGATCGACGCGATCTGGAACCACGACGACGACCAGGGCATCGGTGTGCTGGCCGCGATCAAGGAGGCCGGCCGGGACGAGTTCTTCATGGTCGGTGGTGCGGGTTCGGCCAACGCGATGCGTGACATCCAGGCCGACAGCGGTGTGCTGAAGGCGACGGTGACCTACAGCCCGACGATGGCCGCTTCGGCGATCAAGCTGGCGCGACTGATCGCGCAGGGCAAGGGCATGAGCGACCTGCTGGAGCAGCAGGTGCCGCAGTCGATCACGCTGACCTCGGAGACCGTCACCAAGGACAACGCCGACAAGTACCTGCCGACCGGCTTCGAATCCTGATACGGGGGAGATATTCAGTGACAGACAGCAGGCCGACGCTGGGCGTCGGCATGGTGGGGTACGCGTTCATGGGACGCGTGCACTCGCAGGCATGGCGGAGCGTCGCCTCGTTCTTCGACCTGCCGGCACGACCCGTCATGGCGGCCCTGGCCGGGAGGTCGCCCGAGCGCACGGCCGAGGCCGCGGCGACGCTCGGCTGGGCGGCGGTGGAGACCGACTGGAAGCGGCTCCTCGAGCGTGACGACGTGCAGATCGTCGACATCTGCACGCCCGGAGACAGCCACGCCGACATCGCGATCGCGGCGCTGGAGGCGGGCAAGCACGTCATCTGCGAGAAGCCGCTGGCCAACACCGTGGCCGAGGCCGAGGCCATGGCCGCCGCCGCCCGCGCGGCGGCGGCGCGCGGCGTGCGCAGCATGGTCGCCTTCAACTACCGCCGCGTGCCCGCCGTCGCGCTGGCCCGGCGGTTCGTCGAAGAGGGCAGGCTCGGGGAGATCCGGCACGTGCGGGCGCAGTACCTGCAGGACTGGATCGTCGACCCGGAGTTCCCCCTGGTCTGGCGCCTGCAGAAGGACAAGGCCGGGTCCGGGGC
>NZ_JBDJAW010000124.1 GCF_039649665.1 Microbispora sp. ZYX-F-249
CCTCGCCGTCGGCGAGTCCGTCGGGTGGGCCGTGGCCGCCGTCGTCGGCGTTCTCCAACCCGGTGTTGTGGCAGGACCTGGCCGACATCGACATCTTCCGGGTCGACGACACCTACTACTACTCGGCCTCCACGATGCACTACTCGCCCGGCGCGCCGGTCCTGCGCTCCTATGACCTGGTCAACTGGGAGTACGCCGGACATTCGGTGCCCAAGCTGGACTTCGGCTCCAAGTACGACCTGAGCGGCGGCCGCGCCTACGTCAACGGCATTTGGGCCTCGTTCCTGAACTACCGCAAGAGCAACAAGACCTTCTACTGGGGCGGCTGCATCGACTTCAGCAAGACCTACATCTACACCGCCACCAGCGTCGAAGGCCCCTGGAACCGGCACACCACGATCAACAAGTGCTACTACGACGCCGGCCTGCTCGTCGACGACAACGACACCATGTACGTCGCCTACGGCAACACTCAGATCAGCGTCGCCCAGCTGTCGGCCGACGGCAAGACCGAGGTCCGCAGCCAGCAGGTGTTCTCCACCCCCTCCAGCGTCGGCACGCTGGAAGGCTCGCGGATGTACAAGCGAGGCGGCGCCTACTACATCTGGCTGACCCGCCCGGCCAACGGCCAGTACGTCCTGAAGTCCACCAACGGCCCCTTCGGACCGTATGAGATGCGCCAGGTGCTGCTCAACATGGGCGGCCCGGTCTCCGGCGGCGGCGTGCCCCACCAGGGCGGCCTGGTGCAGACCCAAAACGGCGCCTGGTACTACATGGCCTTCCAGGACGCCTACCCCGGCGGCCGCATCCCCGTCCTGGCCCCCATCACCTGGAGCGCCGACGGCTGGCCTGCCATCCAGACCACGGGCGGCGCCTGGGGCGCCTCCTACCCCTACCCCAACGTCCCCCGCCCGCCCCGGCAGGTCAAACCCCCGACCGGCAGCGACACCTTCACCGGCTCCCAGCTCGGCCCCGAATGGGAGTGGAACCACAACCCCGACACCACCCGCTACAGCGTCGGCAACGGGCTGCGGCTGCAGACCGCCACCGTCACAGGCGACCTGTATTCGGCCCGCAACACCCTGACCCACCGCATCCTGGGGCCGTCCTCGACCGCCACGATCCAGCTGGACTACACGACCATGCGCGACGGCGACCGGGCCGGGCTGGCGATGCTGCGTGATTCGTCGGCCTGGATCGGCCTGCGCCGCGACAACGGGCAGACCCGGGTGGTCATGACCAACGGCCTGGCCATGAACGGCAGCTGGCAGACCACCTCCACCGGCACCGAGGCCGCGAGCGCGGCCGTGTCCGGCGGGCGGATCTGGCTACGGGTCAGCGCCGACATCCGCCCCGGCAGCGGCCGGCAGGCCCGCTTCTCCTACAGCACCGACGGGGTGAACTTCACCTCCCTCGGGCCGGCCTTCACCATGGGCAACGCCTGGCAGTTCTTCATGGGCTACCGCTTCGCCATCTTCAACTACGCCACCCAATCCCTGGGCGGCGCGGTCACCGTCAACCGATTCGACCTGACCACCCCGTGA
>NZ_JBDJAW010000125.1 GCF_039649665.1 Microbispora sp. ZYX-F-249
ATCGTCAAGCAGTTCCCCGGCGTGCGTGCGCTGGACGGCGTGGACCTTGAGGTCAGGGCCGGGGAAGTGCACTGCCTGCTCGGCCAGAACGGTGCCGGGAAGTCCACGCTTATCAAGATTTTGTCTGGTGCTCATGCCCCTGATGAGGGGGAGGTGCTGCTGGATGGTGCGCCGGTGCGGCTGGCGCCGCCGACGGCGGCGATGGGCCTGGGCATCGCGACCATTTATCAGGAGCTCGACCTGGTCGACGGGTTGAGCGTGACGGAGAACATCTTCCTCGGGCATGAGCCGGCGAGTTTCGGGTTTTCCCGGCGGGGTGAGGCCGACCGTGCGGCGGGGGAGTTGCTCAAGCGGCTGGGGCATGGGGAGATCCGGCCGCGGACCGAGGTGGGCCGGTTGTCGCCGGCGCACAAGCAGATCGTGAGCATGGCCCGGGCGTTGTCGCATTCGGCCCGGTTGATCATCATGGACGAGCCGTCGGCCGCGTTGGCTCATGACGAGGTGGAGAACCTGTTCCGGGTGATCCGTGATCTGACTTCGCAGGGTGTGGCGGTGATCTACATCTCGCATCGGCTGGAGGAGATCCGGGAGATCGGTGATCGGGTGACGGTGCTGAAGGACGGGCGGACGGTCGCGGTGGGTCTGGCGGCCAAGGACACGCCGACCTCGCAGATCGTGGCGTTGATGACCGGCCGGAATGTGGAGTATGTGTTCCCGCCGCGGCCTGCCCGGGGTGCCCATGAGGGGCGGCCGGAGGTGTTGCGGGTGGAGAACCTGAGCGTGCCGGGCCGGGTGCGGGATGTGTCGTTCAGTATCCGGTCGGGGGAGATCCTGGGGTTGGCGGGGCTGGTCGGGTCGGGCCGTAGTGAGATCATCGAGGCGATCTACGGGGCGCGGCGGGCGAGCGGCCGGGTGGTGCTGGACGGGCAGGCGGTGCGGCCGGGTAGTACGACGCGTGCGGTGCGGATGGGCATGGGGCTGGCGCCGGAGGAGCGTAAGGCGCAGGCGTTGCTGCTGGATCATCCGGTCGCGCAGAACATCACGCTGGCGAGTTTGAGCCGGTATACCAAGCCGCGGTGGCTGGGGTGGCTGGATCGGCGGACGGAGTTCGCCGAGGCCAAGCGGTTGTCGGAGGCGCTGGACATTCGTCCGCCGGATCCGCGGCGGCCGATCCGCACGTTGTCGGGCGGCAATCAGCAGAAGGCGGTTTTGGGGCGGTGGCTGGCCGAGGACCGCAAGCTGTTGTTGCTGGATGAGCCGACCCGTGGGGTGGATGTCGGGGCGCGGGCGGAGTTGTATGCGCTGGTGCGCAAGCTGGCCGATGACGGCATCGGGGTGCTGCTGGTCTCCAGCGAGGTGCCCGAGGTGCTGGGCCTGGCCGACCGTGTGCTGGTCATCCGTGAGGGCCGGATCGTCCATGAGGCGCCGGCCGAGGACCTGGACGAGCATCGGGTGCTCGACCTGGTGATGGTCTCCCAGGA
>NZ_JBDJAW010000126.1 GCF_039649665.1 Microbispora sp. ZYX-F-249
CTGCCGAGGCTGCCGACGTCCTTGAGGGCGATGTCGACGATCTTGCCGCGGAGCTTGTAGTCGATGTCGAACAGCGCCCAGAAGGTGGCCTTGTAGAAGCCGTTGTCCTTCGTGAAGTAGAAGGTCGTGTCGTCCGACGACCAGTGGTCGCCGCCGTTGCCGAACTCCTGGCGGTTGACGCGGGTGATGACGATGCCCGCGCGTCCGCTGCGGTCCGTCCACTCGGTGCTCGCACCACGGACCAGGGCCTCGGCGTCGGCCTTCGTCTGGCCACCGGCCAGGCACTTCAGGAAGTCCGGAACGGCGACGGCCTTCTTCCAGGACTCCTTCTTGTTGGTCGCGAAGTGCCACGGGTCCTTGACGGCCTCAATCTCGCCGGCCCAGCCGGTGGTCTTGAGCTCGAGGTCCTTGCGGGCCTTCTCCGCCTCGGCCTTGGTCTCGAACCGGCGGTCCTTGACCCAGTTCTTGACCTTGTCCACCGACGCGCCGGTGACCTGGACGCCGTTGTACACGGTGACGAACGCGTAGTCGCGGTCGCCGTCCTCGTACACGTCGTAGTCGTAGTGGGTGTACGCGGTCTTACCCACGTAGATGCCCCACGGGGTCTTGCCCTCGTAGTAACCGGGGATGAAGACCCACTTGTCGAGGGTGGCCTTGTTGCTCACCGTGTCGTAGACGCAGTGACCGGCGGTGGCGACCAGGTTCTTGTACTGGCTCTGCACCGCGGTGGCCGAGCACCAGTGCGGCTTGTTGTCCGCACCGATGAAGAACACCTTGCCGGTGGTCTTCGGCAGGTTGACGTTCTTCAGGTTGCTCGTGGTGGCCTTCTGGTCACCGCTCGAGCCGACGACGCCCGCCTTGCTGTCGGCCGAGGCGCCACCCGTCGAGACGTGCTTGGACGGCACGGTCGTCTCGACGTTGTACGGCGTGGCGTTGATCAGGTTCGCCTTGCCCTGGCCGTACCAGAACGCCGCGACCTGCTTGGCCGCGAAGTTCGTGTTGGCCAGGTTAACGGGCGGGGCGACGTCGGTGTCGGCCTGAGCCGGCGCGGCGACGGCAGCGGCAGCCAGCAGGCCCGCCGCGATCCCGCCCAGAGCGAGAGTGCGCTTCATGGATTTCTCCCTGGTCTGTCGTGGGACGTCACCTGCGCCCCATCCGTCAGTAAGAGACGAGGGAAAAGGTATAGGAGAGTTATGTGGGGTGTAAGCGGTCTGCGGCTTGCGCTCCTCTGGCGCCGCCCGCTGCGCCGCCCCTTCTCGCGGGGTGCCGGGCCATGTTTTGGCTGATCATTAAGGGTGAGTTTCGGTTGCACCGTCATGGCGCGCGAGCTGGCAATGTGACCTAAATCACAGGCTTCGGTGAAACCAGATGGGGCTCTCTCCCGTCAAAGCGGCCCCGCCGGGACGCCCGGCCGGCCGTCGCTCCCGCCCAGGAGACGCCCCCGGACACAC
>NZ_JBDJAW010000127.1 GCF_039649665.1 Microbispora sp. ZYX-F-249
TTCGTGTGGGGCACGGCCACCGCGGCGTACCAGATCGAGGGGGCCGTCGACACCGACGGCCGGGGGCCTTCGATCTGGGACACCTTCTGCCGGGTGCCCGGCGCGGTGGCAGGGGGCGAGTCGGGTGAGTTCGCCTGCGACCACTATCACCGCTGGCAAGAGGATGTCGATCTCATGAAAGACCTGGGGGCGGGGGCCTACCGATTCTCCGTTGCCTGGCCGCGGGTGCTGCCCGACGGCCGTGGGCCGGTGAATCGGCGCGGGCTGGACTTCTACCGCCGGCTCGTGGACGCCCTGCGCGAGGGCGGCATCGAGCCGTATGTGACGTTGTACCACTGGGACCTGCCGCAGGCGCTGGAGGACCGCGGGGGCTGGCGGGTCCGCGACACCGCCGAGCGTTTCGCCGACTACGCCGAGGTCATGTACGAGGCCCTCGGCGAGTCGGTGTCCAACTGGATCACGCTCAACGAGCCGTACTGCTCGTCGATCGTCGGCTACGGCGAGGGCCGGCACGCGCCCGGGGCCAAGGAGGGGGAGGGCGCGCTGGCCGCGGCCCACCATCTGCTGCTGGGGCACGGCCTGGCCGTGGCCCGCCTGCGCCAGATGGCCAGGCCCGGCCAGCAGATCGGGGTGACGCTCAACATGTCGCCCACGGTGCCGGTGACCTCCTCCCCGCAGGATGTGCAGGCCGCGCGGCGGATGGACCTGCTGGTGAACCGGCAGTTCACCGAGCCGCTGTTCGGCGGGGCCTACGCCGCCGGCATGGCCGAGACGTTCGGGCGGATCACCGGCTTCTCCTTCCGCCGGGACGGCGATCTGGAGATCATCGGCAGGCCGGTGGACTTCCTCGGGGTGAACTACTACTACCGCCTGCATGTGGAGGCCGCGCCGTATGAGGAGGCCGACCCCGCCCGGCGTACGGCCTTCGATCTGGGCGTGCGCACCGTCACGCCGCAGCGGGCGCGCACCAGCGGGCTCGGCTGGGTGGTGGAGCCCGAGGGACTGTATGAGACGCTGGTGGGGCTGACCTCCCGTTATCCGGACCTGCCGCCGGTCTACATCACCGAGAACGGGTACGGCGACGACGGCGTGATCGAGGACGAGGGGCGCATCGACTATCTGCGCGACCATCTGGCCGCGACCCGTGAGGCGATGGAGGCGGGCGCGGACGTGCGGGGCTACTTCTGCTGGTCGCTGATGGACAATTTCGAGTGGGCCCGGGGCTACTCGGCCAGGTTCGGCCTCGTGCACGTGGACTACGACACCCAGGTGCGCACGCCGAAGGCCAGCTTCCACTGGATGCGGGACTTCATCGCCGACCCGGTCGTCACCGCATCCCCGCCCACCCGCCCCGCGACCACCGCCCCGGTCGACATCCTGGTCGCCGGCACCCCCAGGGGCGAGCG
>NZ_JBDJAW010000128.1 GCF_039649665.1 Microbispora sp. ZYX-F-249
AAGGGCCGGGTCGCGCGGGGGGCGCGGCCCGGCCCGGGGCCTCACGGGAGCTGGGGAGAGAGGTCAGCTCTCGGAGGAGAAGGCGGCGTCGAAGGCAGCCTCGGGTGGGGTGATGGCGTTGAGGGCGCGGATGTAGGCCAGGGATTCGGGTGCGCCGTGCAGCCGGTCCATGCCCGCGTCCTCCCATTCGATGGAGATGGGGCCGTCGTAGCCGATGTGGTTGAGTGCGCGGAAGCACTCCTCCCAGGGGACGTCGCCGCGGCCGGTGGACACGAAGTCCCAGCCGCGGCGGGGGTCGGCCCAGGCGAGGTGGGAGGCCAGGCGGCCGCGGCGGCCGTCGCGGGTGGCGACCCGGGCGTCCTTGCAGTCGACGTGGTAGATCTTGTCGGCGAAGTCGAGGATGAACCCGGCGGGGTCCAGGCCCTGCCACACCATGTGGGAGGGGTCCCAGTTGAGGCCGAAGGCCGGGCGGTTGCCGATGGCCTCCAGGGTCCGCCGGGTGGTGTGGTAGTCGTAGGCGATCTCGCTGGGGTGTACCTCGTGGGCGAAGCGGACGCCGACTTCGTCGAAGACGTCGAGGATGGGGTTGAAGCGGTCGGCGAAGTCGGCGTAGCCGGCTTCGATCATCGACGGCGGGACCGGCGGGAACATGGCCAGGGTGTGCCAGATGGAGGAGCCGGTGAAGCCGACGACGGTCTTGACGCCGAGTTTGGCCGCCGCGCGGGCGGTGTCCTTGATTTCCTCGGCGGCGCGGCGGCGGACGCCTTCGGGTTCGCCGTCGCCCCAGATGCGGGCGGGCAGGATGCCCTTGTGGCGTTCGTCGATGGGGTGGTCGCAGACGGCCTGGCCGACGAGGTGGTTGGAGATCGTCCACACCCCGAGGTTGTATTTGGCCAGGGTTTCCTTTTTGCGTTCGATGTAGGAGTCGTCGGCGAGGGCCTTGTCGACCTCGAAGTGGTCGCCCCAGCAGGCGAGTTCCAGGCCGTCGTAGCCCCATTCGGAGGCGAGCCGGCAGACCTCCTCGAACGGCAGGTCCGCCCACTGCCCCGTGAACAACGTGATCGGTCGCGTCATATCACACCCGTTCTCACAGTCCTGTGGACAATCAAATCGAGGTCCAGCCCGACCCGGCGGCCGCGCTCTCCTCGACCGCGGCGAGCACCCGCTGCACCCGGAGCCCGTCCTCGAAGGACGGTGCGGGGTCGGCGCCTGCGGCCACCGCCTCGATGAAGTCCTTCACCTCGTGGGTGAAGGTGTGCTCGTAGCCGAGGCCGTGACCCGGCGGCCACCACGCCCCGGCGTACGGGTGGTCCGCCTCGGTGAC
>NZ_JBDJAW010000129.1 GCF_039649665.1 Microbispora sp. ZYX-F-249
TGTGATGTCGCAAGACATCGGAAACCCTCGAACCTACGGGTTCGGGGGTTTCTTTGTGTACTGGGGTTGGTAGTCGCGGGTGGGATCGATGATCAGCTCGCGGAGGAGCTCTCCGGTGGTGGCGTTGACCACGCGGACGTGGAGATCGTCGACGAGCAGGATGACGTGGGTTCGGGCGTGGGTTCGCCCGATGCCGATGTGGTGAAGCCGGCCGCCGATCCGCAGGGTGACGACGCCGGTGTGGTCGACGCGGTCGTGTCGGACCCGGGTGTGGGTGTCGCCCTCGCGGCTGCCGGCCGGTTGGGCCTTGGGCCGGGTGTTGTAGGCCGCAGCGGGCGTGGCCCGGTGCGGCAACGACCGGTGAGGGCGGTGGTGGTTGTAGGCGTCGACGAAGCAGCCGAGGAGAGTCTGTAAGTCGCTGAAGGTGGCGGGCTGGTCGGGCTGGGCGCGCAGCCACCTCTTCATCGTCTGCTGGAACCGTTCGACTTTTCCGCAGGTGGTGGGGTGGTTGGGGGTGGAGTTCTTCTGAATCACGTGCAGGCGGCGCAGCTCGTGTTCGAAGGCGTTGCGGCCACCGCGGCCGCCGGCCAGGCGGGTGGTGAACACCATGCCGTTGTCGGTCAGGGTGGAGGCGGGCACGCCGTGGGCGTCCACCGCGTGGCGGAAGGTGTCGCGCACGATCGGTCCGGTGACACGGGGGTGGGCGGTCACCGACAGGGCGTAGCGGGAGTGGTCGTCCAGCCAGGTGAGGATCTCGGCGTCGGTGCCGTCGGCCAGGCGGTAGTGGGTGAAGTCGGCTTGCCAGGTCTCGTTCGGCTGCTCGGCTTGGAAGCGGATGTAGGACGATCGTGGCCGTTTGCTGGGCTCGGGGGTGACCAGCCCGGCGCGGGTCAGGTAGCGGCTGATCGTCGCCCGGGACACGGTGACCTGGTGGTGCTGGTGCAGGTGCCAGGCGATGGTGTCCGGCCCGGCGTCCAGGCCCTGGCCGGACAGGTCCTTGCGCAGGCGGACGATCAGTTCGACGGTGGCGGCGTCGATCGCCGTCGGTGAGGTCTTGGGTCGTCTGGATCGGGGCTCGAATGCGCCCTCGCCCTGCTGCCGGTAGCGGGCAACGAGCTTGGACACCCAGCCTTTGGACACGCCGTAGGAGCGAGCGACCTCTGCTTGTGAGCGGCCCTCGACGACGACCGCCGTGATGATGAGTCTGGCCTTCGACACGGGCCGACTGTCGACCGCCCGCAGGTTCTAGCTCTCTGTGTTTCCTATCTCCGGAGACATGCTCCGCCGG
>NZ_JBDJAW010000130.1 GCF_039649665.1 Microbispora sp. ZYX-F-249
GATGTCGGCGCATTCGCAGCAGGCGTGACACCGGTCACCGCCGACTCGGCTGTTTGCGCAGGCTGCCCGGCCTTCGCGGCAGCGGCACCGGCCGCAGCCGAACTGGCTGTTCCCGCCTGCGCGTTTCCGATGGTCCAAATGCTGCCGGTGCCGTGGGCGGTATCGGCCGGGTCGTGCTCCAGCTCGAACTCCACCCGCGATGCCCCGGCGTCGGGTGTGGTGACGCGGGCGGCCAGCGCGGGGGTGAGAGTGGAGGTGACGGTCTCCCCCGACAGCACCTGCGACGGGGTCACCTGGAACTGGTCCAGCAGCGGGTCCGGAACGTTCACGGTCGTGGTCTGCCAGGTCGACCAGGCCGAGGAGACGGAGGCGCCGGTGTTGGTGGCGCGAGCCCGCCAGCGGATGTGCCAGCCGTCGCGCAGTTTTCCAGCCGGGACGACGGCGGGGGCGTCGTTGCCGGAGGTGACGCCGGCGGAGCTGCCGGCCCAGATCTGGCCGGTGCCTTCTGCGGTGTAGGCCGGGTCGTGTTCGATCTCGTAGTCCGCCCGCAGGCTGCCGCTGGCGGAGTCGGAGACGGTGGCGTGCAGGGTCGGTGTCAGCGACGACACCGCGTTCCCGGTGGCCGGGGTGATCGACAAGTTGCCGACCGTGGGGGACGACGGCAGCGTGTAGGTGACGGTCAGCTTCGGCGCCTGCGCGTAGCCGGGGTAAGCGGCAACGGCCTCGGAGGAGTCGTAGGTGCGCCAGTCATTCTGCGCGCTTTCGTCGGCACCTCGTATCTGCAGGCCGTACCTGGGTCGGCCGGCGGCCCAGTCCTGGGCGATGCCGGTGGCATCCCATGTGACTGCGATGCCGCCCTGGCCATTGTCGCCGCAGTATTCGATGCTGTAAGCGTCCCGGCGGGTGACGGCGTCCTCGGTGGTGGTGGTCGGCTGGCTGTTCCAGGTGAGGGTGTAGGGGTCCCAGGCGGAGGTGACCCTCCTGGCCTGGATGCCGGAGCCGAACGGCACGCACTGGGGGGCGTCCCAGTTGAACAGCGACAGTTGTGCCTGTGTCACGGTCGCGCCGGGCAGGAATGCGGTGTCGAAGTTGAGGTAGCTGCGCTCCAGGTCTCCGTAATACGACCCGGCGTAGAGTTTGTAGCCGTCGGCGTGGACGTTGCTGTCGTAGTTGGCGACGTAGGTGTCGGCTTGCAGGGAGAGGTCCACGGTCGGGTCGACGGTCACCGGGTAGGTAAGTGTGGGGTCGGCCAGGAAGGAGGCGTCC
>NZ_JBDJAW010000131.1 GCF_039649665.1 Microbispora sp. ZYX-F-249
CGAGTCGTACCCCACGCTGTAGGCGGTGAAGGTCGGCTCACCCCCACGTGGGTGGGGAGGACTCCGGTGGCAGTCGCACGAAGCCGGGGGTCTGCGGCTCACCCCCACGTGCGTGGGGAGGACGGCGAGATCGCGACGAGGAGAAGGCCGCCGCCCGGCTCACCCCCACGTGCGTGGGGAGGACACGCCGGCCGGGAAGCGTGGGCGCTCGAACGTCGGCTCACCCCCACGTGCGTGGGGAGGACAACATCATCACGCCGGGCGGGACGGTGATGGCCGGCTCACCCCCACGTGCGTGGGGAGGACGCCCCGGCCACCGGTTCCGGCGCGTCGGGAAACGGCTCACCCCCACGTGCGTGGGGAGGACCCCTGCAGCTGCGGGCCCAGCCAGCCGACGGTCGGCTCACCCCCACGTGCGTGGGGAGGACACCGCCAGGTTGGCCACCTGGTTCTGGGCCGACGGCTCACCCCCACGTGCGTGGGGAGGACGCCCCGGCCACCGGTTCCGGCGCGTCGGGAAACGGCTCACCCCCACGTGCGTGGGGAGGACCTGTTCGACGCCGGAAAGGCCGCAGGGAAGGGCGGCTCACCCCCACGTGCGTGGGGAGGACAGCCGGAGACCGGCGGCGAGGCGTTCATCCCGCGGCTCACCCCCACGTGCGTGGGGAGGACGAGGCCGCCCGCGCAGTCCAGGGGTTGACGTGCGGCTCACCCCCACGTGCGTGGGGAGGACGGGTGAAGGACACCGCGATGCGGGTCGTGTCCTGGCTCACCCCCACGTGCGTGGGGAGGACGTGACCAAGTGCTTTGCCCACTGATCGAGCACCGGCTCACCCCCACGTGCGTGGGGAGGACCTGAAAGTCCCTACGCGTATAAGAGCTGAGGACGGCTCACCCCCACGTGCGTGGGGAGGACCCGAGCGTGCTCGACGTGAAGGCATGGGGAGCCGGCTCACCCCCACGTGCGTGGGGAGGACGGCAGCGCGCGGCCGAGCTGGTGGCGATGCGCGGCTCACCCCCACGTGCGTGGGGAGGACATCTGCCGGGACGGCGGCGCCACCCGCCACAACGGCTCACCCCCACGTGCGTGGGGAGGACTACCCGACGATCAGAGACCGGGAGCGGTACCGCGGCTCACCCCCACGTGCGTGGGGAGGACCTCGCGGGTTTGACGCACGAATGACGCACGATCGGCTCACCCCCACGTGCGTGGGGAGGACGCTCGCGACGGTCCATCCGCCCTCGGCGAATGCGG
>NZ_JBDJAW010000132.1 GCF_039649665.1 Microbispora sp. ZYX-F-249
TCACGCTCCGAGGGGTCTGCCGTGGCTGTTGAGGATCAGCTTCTCGATGCGCTTGCGGCGCCGGACGCTGGTGATCCGGAGGGCGACGATGAGCAGGACGAGCAGGGCCAGGACGGCCAGTTGCGGCCAGGGCAGCGCCCACACGGAGGTGTCGATGGCGACTCGTTCGGCGGTGACGCCGGGCAGTGGCTGTCCGGCGGGGGCGGGGATGGCCATCACGGTCGTGTTGATCACGCCCATCGGCCAGGCGCCGGTCACGCGTGCGGTGAAGGTCCGGCTGCCGCCGGGCATGATCTCTCTGGCTTTGGCGTCGGAGGTGTCGGTCCAGCCGGTTTCGCCGACCAGGGTGGAGGTCAGGATCCGGGAGTCGGGGGCCAGGCGGACGTTGCCGGCGTTGGCGACGGTGTAGCTCACCTCGACCGATCCCGGGGTGAAGGGGTTCCATGACCAGGTGTAGTGGGCTTTGACGTCCTTGACGGCGACTTTGGCCACGTAGGCGCCGCTGACGCGGATGTTGAGGCGGACGCCGACGCGGTTTTGGACCCGTACCTGGCCGGAGACGGTGTCCACGGAGGCGGTGACGCCCGCGGGGTGGTCGCCGGGGGTGGCGTTTTGGGGGATGGAGACCTTCACGGGGACCACGGCGGTGGCTCCGGCGGCGATGTTCACCTTGTCGGGGATCTCGATCCAGGCGCCGCCGTCGACGGGTTTGGCGTCGGAGGGGCGCATGTCGAAGTAGCCCTTGGAGGTCAGGTAGCCGTCGTTGGCGTCGATGGCGAAGTCGACCGGCTGGGTGGAGCGGTTGATGACGGCGATGTGCTCGGTCGTCTGCTGCCCGCCGGCGAGTTCGATGTCGATGACGCGGCGGCCGTCGGGGCCGTCGGCATTGGCGGGTACGACCGACCAGGTGACATCGGCGCCGGAGGGGGTGGCGAAGGCGACCAGGCCGACCAAGGTGACCATGGCGGCCAGTACGGTCGCGCCGAGGGCGCGAAGCACGGGCGACAGGGCGCTGGGGCCCCGCGTGCGGCTGCTCTTGGTCAGCAACGGTCTCTCCTGTCTCATGATGGGCGTCCGGGCCGTGTTCGGGGGTCATCGATCGGGTGATCGAGCGGCCCGGACGCCCACGTCGTGGGTGGCGTCCAGCCT
>NZ_JBDJAW010000133.1 GCF_039649665.1 Microbispora sp. ZYX-F-249
CGTACGCACCCGCTCGACCAGGTCCATGCCCTCGGGAAGCTGCGCGGCGGCGAAGGCGGCGTGGGAGGAGGCGCAGAACCGGCACTCGTTGAGCGACGAGACGTAGGTGGCGATCAGTTCGCGCTCTCCCCTGGTCAGCGTGCTGGCCGCGCGCAGCAGCACCTCCGCCAGCGCGTTCATCGGCGCGGCGGTCTCGGGCCGGTAGCCGAACAGGCCGATGATGCCGGGCTCCTCGGTGGGCAGGGTGATGTGGGGCATCCTCACTCCTCGGACTGGCGGGCGGGCGGGAAGCGACGGACAGGGACGGCGGGGATCGGGGTGATTCCGGGCCGGTCGAATAGCGAATTCCGGCGGTCTCGCGCGATGAAACGGCCCGCCGAATGCTCATGATCCTTACTCCTCCACTTCGATGTCAACGGCCGATTCGGATGTGTCGATGAATTGCCAGGTCCGGGCCGTTTCCCTGGCGGGGTTAGCGCAATCTGGCCTTGTGGTAAGTCCGTTCTCACCGCGATGTTCGCTGACACTGATCGAGGCACGGCGCCGGCACAATCACCCGAATAGGCCAACCCCAATACGGAGGGTGCGTAATGTCGGAACACCCCAATGTGATCGTGGTGCGGGAGAGCTACGACGCCCTGGCCAAAGGAGACCTCGATTACCTCAGGGGTACCCTGCTCGCCGACGACGTGGTATTCCACGTCCCGGGCCGCGGCGCCCTGGCCGGCGCGCATCGCGGCAAGGACGAGGTGGTGAACTATCTCGCCCGGCTCGGTGAATTGTCCGGAAACACGCTGGGATACGAGCCGGAATCATTCCTCGTCGGAGACGACAAGGTCGCCGCGGTGGTCCGCGTCCGGGGCGAGCGCGGCGACCGCCGTCTCGACGACCACGGCGTCCAGGTGTTCCGCGTGGCCGACGGCAAGATCACCGAGCGCTGGAGCTACCCCTACGACCCCTACCTCTTCGACGAGTTCTCCGACTGACGCCGTCTCGTGGTGGGACGGCCGGGCCGGGCGGAACCGGCCCGGCCCGTCCGCCCCACCCTCATCCCGCCGCCAGGGCCTCGGCCAGCACCGCCACGTATCCCTGCGTGAGCCTGGCCCGTTCGAGATAGTGCTCCGGGTCGTCGGAGGCC
>NZ_JBDJAW010000134.1 GCF_039649665.1 Microbispora sp. ZYX-F-249
CCCCAGCCCCAGCCCCACGCTCACGCCCACGGCGGGACCGGGCGGTTGCACGGCGACGATGCAGACCGTCAACTCCTGGGGCGGCGGGTTCCAGTCCAGCGTGACGGTGCGCGCGGGCAGTTCGGCCATCAGAGGCTGGACGGTGACCTGGAGCTGGCCCGGCTCCCAGTCCGTCAGCCAGCTGTGGGGAGGCCTGCAGTCCGGCTCCGGCTCCTCCGTCAGCGTGCGCAACGAATCGTGGAACGGCACCCTGGGCGCGAGCGCCTCCACCACCTTCGGCTTCGTCGCCAACGGCACCGCCGCCACGCCGACGTTGACCTGCAGCGCGTCCTGACGGACAGCGCGACGGCGATCGTCTGACACCGGCCGTGCGGCGGGAAGGGCTTACCTCCCCGCCGCACGGCCGTCGCGTCTACTCACAGGCTGGAGACTGTCCCAATCGAACCGTCGCCATGAAAACTTCATCCGATATTTCGGCAGCTCAACGGGCATCTAAGGGGCTCAGCACTTGAAATGTTTCTGGGAATCTTTGACATGTTTCAGTCTCGTTCCCCAGAATGATGCCCCGGCGAACCCCTGGGCCGGGCGGTGCTCACCCACCGGTGGACAGCACCGTCCGGCCCTCCCGCGATCGGAGGAGCAAGAGATGGCCGACAGCGCCGTGCCCATGGGAAGACGTGCAGGCTTACGCAAGATGCTCGCCACGGCGCTCGCGGGCGTCGTCACAGCGGCGCTCGCGACCGTTACCCTGTCCGCCACGGCCGCGCAGGCGGCCGACTGTAGCGGCGGGTACGTCGGGCTGACCTACGACGACGGCCCGAACCCCAGCAACACCACGAACCTGCTCAACACGTTGAAGGCCAACGGCCTGCGGGCCACGTTCTTCAACATCGGCCAGAACGCCGCCGCCAACCCGTCCCTGGTCCGCGCCCAGGTGGACGCGGGCATGTGGGTCGGCAACCACAGCTACACCCACCCCCACCTGCCCCAGATGGGCAGCTCGCAGATCCAGTCCGAGCTGCAGCGGACCCAGCAGGCCATCCAGCAGGCCACCGGCTCGGCGCCCAAGCTGTTCCGCCCGCCGTACGGCGAGACCAACTCCACGTTGAAGTCCA
>NZ_JBDJAW010000135.1 GCF_039649665.1 Microbispora sp. ZYX-F-249
GGCACGGGATTCAGCTGCCACTCCGCGAGCCACAGCGACGCCTCGACCACGGCTTTCACCCGTTCGTGGCGGCGGTCCATGAACGCGTCGAACACCGGCCGGTCGAGCCGGTCGGCGGCCAGCAGCAGCTCGGCCAGGACGGCGGCGTCCTCCAGGCACTGGGCCGCCCCCTGGGCGAGGGTGGGCGGGCAGGCGTGCGCGGCGTCGCCGATCAGGACGACGCGGCCGCGGTTCCACGGACGGTCCACCAGCAGCGACTCGAACCACGTGTAGTTGATGCGCCCGGGATCGGTGATGTCCTTGCGGATCTCCTCCCACGGCCCGCCGTATCCCGCGGCGAGGGCCCGCATGTGCGCGACCTTGTCGCCGACGGCCTCACGTGGGCGGGCCTTGTCCACGAGATAGGCGTACATGGTGTCCGGGCCGGTCGGGCAGTATCCGGCGGTGAAGCAGGGGCCGCCGTAGATGAGGTCGGTGCGCTCGATCCCGGCGGGACGGCGGGTGTGGACGCGCCAGATGCCCAGGCCGGTCGGCCGCGGGGCGTCGTCGATCCCGATCAGCCCGCGCACCGCCGAGCGGATGCCGTCGGCGCCCACGACCAGGTCGTAGGTGCCGGTGGTGCCGTCGGACAGCCGCACGCCGACCCGGTCGCCGGTGTCGGTCAGCGTCTCGGCGGTCACGCCGAACCTGGTCCGCGCTCCGGCCGCGCGTACGGCGTCGGCGAGGACGGACGCCAGGGCAGGGCGGGTTATGCCGAGCGCGGCGGGCAGATCGGGGCCGCCGGTGCGGGTACCGGGGATCTCCGCGAGCAGCGTGCCGTCCGGGGCGCGCAGCCCGAGCGAGTCGAACGGGAATCCGGCGGCGGCGACGTGGTTCCAGACGCCGAGGTCGCGCAGCACCCGCAGGGCGTTGCCCTGCAGGCTGATGCCCGAGCCGAGCGCGGTGACCGCGGGCCGGATCTCCGCGATGTCCACGGCGACGCCGGCGCGGGCGAGCAGGATCGCCAGGGCCGATCCGGCGGTGCCGCCGCCGACGATGAGGACGTTGCCTACTGCTGGCATGG
>NZ_JBDJAW010000136.1 GCF_039649665.1 Microbispora sp. ZYX-F-249
ATGAAGACCAACAACCTCACGCAGGCGCCCGACTTCACCGCCAAGCTCGGCGAGCGGGTGGAGTTCATCGTGATCACTCACGGGAACTTCTTCCACACCTTCCACATCCACGGACACCGCTGGGCCGACAACCGCACCGGCCTGCTGGAGAGCCCGCAGGACCAGAGCCGGATCGTCGACACCAAAACCACGGGACCCGCCGAGTCGTTCGGCTTCCAGGTGATCGCCGGCGAGCGCGTCGGCCCCGGGAAGTGGATGTACCACTGCCACGTGCAGAGTTATTCCGACGCGGGGATGTCCGGCGTGTTCACGGTGACCGACGCGGGCAAGAAGGTCCCGCTGACCGTCACCGCCTCGTCCCGCTGCGTGGGCACGTCGGCGTACGTGGCGGTGACGGCGGTCAACGAGGGCGACGTGCCGGTGACCGTGACGCTGTCGACCCCCTACGGTTCCAAGACGGTGGCCGACGTGGCCCCGGGCAAGCAGGCCTACCAGTCCTTCAACACCCGGACCGCCCGTATCGACGCCGGCACGGTGACCGTGAAGGGGACCGCCACGATCGACGGCAAGCAGGTCACCTCGACCTACGAGGCCGTCTACACCGCGATCAGCTGCGGCTGATCCGGCCTTCGACCGTCCCCCTCCACCTGAGCGACTTCCTCCGGACCGACATGCCGAAGCTCCGCAGGCCGGTCTCGAGATCCCGACACCACGCCGTACCGCCGATTCGCCGCCGGCGTCACGGACCCCCCTCAGCTCGCCCCACCCAGGCGAGCGCCGTCACCGATTGGGAACCATGACCGAGAAAAGCACTGATGTGACGCGACGCCTGTTCTCCCGCCGCGCCTTCACCACCACCGCCACCGCCGCGGCGGCCGCCGCCACGATCGCGCCGTTCGTGTTGGCGACTCAGGTCGACGCGGCGTCGGCGGACAAGACCGCGGGCAAGACCGCGGGCCAGCCGGGTGACGTCCGCCGCATCACCCTCTACGCCGAGAAGCTGCCGGACGGTCAGCTGGCTTAC
>NZ_JBDJAW010000137.1 GCF_039649665.1 Microbispora sp. ZYX-F-249
GTCCGGCGGCACCCGCCGGATGCTGGTCGCCGGCGCCCTCGGCGTACTCGGCGCGGTCACCGCGCTGGCGGCGACCACCCCCGCGGGCGCCGCCGCCGGCACGCTCGGCGAAGCGGCCGCCCAAAGCGGCCGCTACTTCGGCACCGCCATCGCGGCCGGGCACCTGAACGACTCGACCTATGTGGCCACCTGGGACCGGGAGTTCAACTCGGTCACCGCCGAAAACGAGATGAAATGGGGCCCGATCGAGCCCTCCCGCGGCTCGTTCAACTGGGGCCCCGCCGACCAGATCGTCAACCACGCCCTCAGCAAGGGCATGAAGGTCCGCGGCCACACCCTCGTCTGGCACGCCCAGCTGCCCGGCTACGTCAACTCCAACATGTCGGCCAGCGACCTGCGCTCGGCGATGACCAGCCACATCACCCAGGTCATGAACCACTACAAGGGCAAGGTCTACGCCTGGGACGTGGTCAACGAGGCCTTCGCCGACGGCGGCGCCGTCGGCAGCCTGCGCAGCTCGGTGTTCACCCAGAAACTCGGCAACGGCTTCATCGAAGAGGCCTTCCGCGCCGCGCGCGCCGCCGACCCCAACGTCAAGCTGTGCTACAACGACTACAACATCGACGACGCCAACGCCAACAAGACCCGCGGCGTCTACAACATGGTCAAGGACTTCAAGGCCCGCGGCGTGCCCATCGACTGCGTCGGCCTGCAGTCGCACTTCGGCAACCCGCCCGCCAACTACCAGCAGAACATCGCCCAGTTCGCCGCCCTCGGCGTCGACGTCCAGATCACCGAGCTCGACGTCGGCGGCTCCGGCTCCACCCAGGCCGACGCCTACCGCCGCGTCACCCAGGCCTGCCTGGCCGTGCCCCGCTGCACCGGCATCACCGTATGGGGCATCACCGACAAGTACTCCTGGCGCAGCGGCGACACCCCCCTGCTGTTCGACGGCAACTACAACAAGAAACAGGCCTACACCTCCGTCCTCAACGCGCTCAACG
>NZ_JBDJAW010000138.1 GCF_039649665.1 Microbispora sp. ZYX-F-249
CAGCGGCGTGACGACCTCCCCCTCGCCGTCTCCCTCGCCGAGCAGCTCGCCGTCCCCCTCGCCGAGTAGCTCGCCCAGTAGCTCGCCGTCGCCCGGCGGCGGATCGGGCGCCTGCCGCGTCAGCGCCACCGTGAACGCCTGGAACAACGGGCTGACCGAGAACATCACGGTCACCAACACCGGATCCTCGGCCGTCAACGGCTGGTCGCTCGCCTTCACCCTCCCGAGCGGGCAGACCATCACCGGCGGATGGAACGCCACCTACTCGCCCACCAGCGGACAGGTCACGGCGAAGAACGTCAGCTACAACGGCTCGCTGGCACCCGGGGCCTCCACCGAGATCGGCTTCCAGGCCACCCACACCGGCAACGCCGCCAAACCCACCGCGTTCACGCTGAACGGCAGCACCTGCACCATCTCCTGACGCCTCCTATCCCCGGAGATCTCCGTGCGCTTCATCAGACATCGGCGCTGGCTCGCGGCCGGAGTGGCCGCGGCGCTGAGCGTCGTCGGAGTCGCGACCGCCGGCTCCGCCCGGGCCGCCGCCGGCTGCAGGGTCACCTACACGGTGACCAACCAATGGCAGGGCGGCTTCGGCGCCAACGTCGACGTGGTCAACCTGGGCGACCCGGTCGACGGCTGGCGCCTGACCTGGTCGTTCCCCGCCGGGCAGACGATCAGCCAGCTGTGGAACGGCAGCTACACGCAGTCCGGCGCCCAGGTCACGGTGACCAACGCCTCCTACAACGGCGGCATCCCGACCGGCGGCAGCACGTCGTTCGGCTTCAACGGCTCCTGGACCTCGTCCAACCCCGTGCCGGCGAGCTTCGCACTGAACGGCACCACCTGCAGCGGCACCGTCACCAGCCCCTCGGCGAGCCCGAGTGCCAGTCCGAGTGCCAGTCCGAGTGCCAGTCCGAGTGCCAGTCCCAGCGCCAGCCCCTCGGCGAGCCCGAGTGCCAGCCCCAGCGCCAGCCCCTCGGTCTCCCCCTCGC
>NZ_JBDJAW010000139.1 GCF_039649665.1 Microbispora sp. ZYX-F-249
GACGTGTCGCCGCGTCAGATGGTGTCGGTGGCGACGGCCATGATTCCGTTCCTCGAGCACGACGACGCCAACCGCGCGTTGATGGGTTCGAACATGCAGCGTCAGTCGGTGCCGTTGCTGAAGAGCGAGGCGCCGCTGGTCGGGACCGGTATGGAGTACCGTGCCGCGACCGACGCCGGTGATGTGATCACGGCGGAGAAGGCCGGTGTGGTGGAGGAGGTCTCGGCCGACTACATCACCGTGATGAACGACGACGGCACCCGGACGACCTACCGGGTGGCGAAGTTCAAGCGGTCCAACCAGGGCACCTGCTTCAACCAGAAGCCGATCGTGGCCGAGGGGGACCGGGTCGAGCGGGGTCAGGTCGTCGCCGACGGGCCGTGCACCGACAACGGTGAGATGGCGCTGGGCAAGAACCTGCTGGTGGCGTTCATGCCGTGGGAGGGCCACAACTACGAGGACGCGATCATCCTGTCCCAGCGCCTGGTGCAGGACGACGTGCTGTCGTCGATCCACATCGAAGAGCACGAGGTCGACGCCCGCGACACCAAGCTGGGCCCCGAGGAGATCACCCGCGACATCCCCAACGCCTCCGAGGACGCGCTGGCCGATCTCGACGAGCGCGGCATCATCCGCATCGGCGCCGAGGTGGTGACCGGCGACATCCTGGTGGGCAAGGTGACGCCCAAGGGTGAGACGGAGCTGACGCCCGAGGAGCGGCTGCTGCGTGCGATCTTCGGGGAGAAGGCGCGTGAGGTGCGTGACACCTCGCTGAAGGTGCCGCACGGTGAGTCCGGCAAGGTCATCGGGGTGCGCGTGTTCAGCCGTGAGGAGGGCGACGAGCTTCCTCCGGGTGTCAACGAGCTGGTCCGGGTGTACGTGGCGCAGAAGCGCAAGATCACCGATGGGGACAAGCTCGCCGGCCGTCACGGCAACAAGGGCGTCATCTCCAAGATCCTCCCGGTCGAGGACATGCCGTTCCT
>NZ_JBDJAW010000140.1 GCF_039649665.1 Microbispora sp. ZYX-F-249
GCGCCTGTGCGGTCGTCGCCCAGGCTCCGGATCCGGTCGTACCGGGTCCGGAGCCGTGCAGCATCAGTACCGCGGGCCCGGTGCCGCTCTCCAGGACGTGGACGGGGGAGCCGTCGACTGTGACGGTCCGAAGTGCCGTCACCGGGACAGGCCTGGTGTGCTCATGCCGATGCGGAGTTGATGGACTTCGAGAAGACCTCCATCATCACCCGGCCGAACTGCGGCATGTCGGGCCAGCCGCGGCAGGAGACGAGGTTGCCGTCCACGACGTCGGGGGCGTCGATGACGGTCGCGCCCGCGTTCTCCATGTCACCGGTGATGGGGGGGAAGCACGCCGTCTTGCGGCCCTTCAGCAGTCCGTACACCGCCGGCACCTGTGCGCCGTGGCACACCAGCGCGATCGGGAGGTTGCGCGCGAAGAAGTGCTCGGTGATGCGCCTGACGTCGGGGTCGACGCGGATCCACTCGGGGGCACGCCCGCCGGGGATGATGAGGGCGTCGTAGCGCTCGACGTCGACCTCGGCCCAGGGCACGTCGACCGGCAGCTTCCGGCCGTTCTTCTCCACGTAGGCGTCGGAGTTGGGGTCGAACTCGTGGATGACCAGCTGAACGTCACGCATCGTCCGTGACGAGACGTCGACGTCCCAGCCGCCCTCCTGCACACGGTAGTAGGGATACATGGTGTCGAGCTCCTCGGCGGCGTCGCCGGTAAGGAGCAGTGCTCTGGGCACCTGCTTCTCCTCGCAACTGGGCGGGTGACGTGGATCCAATCCGATCCGATCCGACCCGGTTGCGTCAGCATTCCTCGACCCGGCCCGCCCGTCAAGCCCTTACCGTCATTCGTCCGAGCCCTTGACTTCGTCGAACAATCGCCGGAACCGCTCGCCGGACAGCAGGATGTGCCGGCGCATGGCGTAGGCGGCGGCGTCGGGGTCACGCGCGGCGATC
>NZ_JBDJAW010000141.1 GCF_039649665.1 Microbispora sp. ZYX-F-249
GTAACGCCCGCTCTGCGCGGCCGCCGCACCCAGCGTGCTCTCCGCCGCGCCGGCGGGGACCGACACCGCCACGGCGGTGATCGCGCCGAGCACGCCGAGGGCGCCGGCGAGCAGCACCCGGCCGCGGCGTGGGCGCCGGGGCCGATCTAGGGGGGTGGCGTTTGAATCCATGCCTGAGCCTCCACAACTGAATCACCGAACATCCGCGGGATCGACACCGCGTCCCCGACGGGAACGCACACCACGAGGGCGTCGCGGACGGCGACCCCCTGCCGCTTCACCACCGACCTGGCAGGGGGAGACCGCCTCTCGGGGACTCAGTCTGGAAACCTCTCCGAAATGTGTCAAGGCTACGCTGAAACTTTCGGAAGCCCGGCAGTGCCCACCCGGCCCAGTCCGGCATCTCCTGAGTGGTCGGGCCATGGAAAACAGGGCGCCGGTCTCATGATCTGACGTGAGCCGGTGATGAAAGTTTCAAATACGCCGTTCGCGCGATCGCGGCCCGGTCGTCACCGATAGCTCCTGATGAGCGGACATCCGTTCCGCGTGCCGGGGGAGCGGCGTGCGCCGGGGCCCTTGACGGAGCGCTCCGCCTCGTATTTGCTCCGGCGCACCACCACCAACCGGCCGCCGTGAGAAGAGGAGCAGCGACTCGCCGATGTCTGTTAGCGCTAACAACCATGCCGACCAGCGCTACGGATCCGGCCTTCGCCGGTGACGGTCCCGCCGAGGGAACCGCGCCGCCACGCCAGAGCCACCACCCCCCCATCCACTCGCCTTCCTCGGAAAGGTTGGGCAACTGTTGATGTTAACGCTAACAAGCCGACGTGGGTCCACGGAGAGGGCGCCCGCCCGCGGTTGGAGGCGGTGGAGACGCCTGCTGACCACCGCGATCCTGTCCGTGACCGTCGCGGCGGCGGTGC
>NZ_JBDJAW010000142.1 GCF_039649665.1 Microbispora sp. ZYX-F-249
TAGGGCCTGTCTTCATAGTGATCAGTTAGAGCCAGAGCAGGAGTGCTGCGATGGTGACCACGGCGGTGTATGAGGTGGCGGTCTTGTCGTAGCGGGTGGCCAGGGCGCGGAACTGTTTGAGCTGGTTGAAGCAGCGTTCGACGACGTTGCGGCGCTTGTAGACCTGAGGGTCGAAGATGGGTGGGCGGCCGCCCTTGCTGCCTCGCCTGGCACGGCCGGCTATCTGGTCGGCGCGCTCGGGGATGGTGTGGCTGATGCCGCGTCGCCGCAGATAGGTGCGGATGGCGCGGGAGCTGTATCCCTTGTCGGCCACCACGTGGTCGGGGCGGGTACGAGGCCGGCCGCGGCCGAGGCGGGGAACGCGAATGGCCTGCAGCACCTGCTGCATGCGGGTGCAGTCGTTGATGTTCCCGCCGGTGACCAGGAACGCCAGCGGCCGGCCGCGTCCGTCGCAGGCGAGGTGAATCTTGCTGGTCAGTCCGCCGCGGGATCGTCCGAGGGCGTGATCGGATGGCTCGCCGGTGTCTGGTCCCCCTTTTTCGCCCCGGCCGCGTGCTGGTGGGCTCGCACGATGGTGGAGTCCACCGCGACCAGCCAGTCGATGTCGCCGCGTGCGTCGGCGTCGGCTTGCAGGGCTTGCAGCATGCGGGTGAAGGTGCCGTTCAGGGCCCAGCGGCGAAAGCGGGTGTAGATGCTCTGCCAGGAGCCGTACCGGGCGGGGATGTCCCGCCAGGCCGCCCCGGAGCGGATCTTCCACACGATCCCGTTCAGCACCCGGCGGTCGTCCTCCCGGGGACGGCCCATCCGCCCGGAGGGGAGAAGAACCCGCAGCTTCTCCCACTCCTCATCGGTCAATTCGTACCGGCGAATCACGCCAAGTCATGATCTAGCACCTAGATCACATTGAAGACACGGCCTAG
>NZ_JBDJAW010000143.1 GCF_039649665.1 Microbispora sp. ZYX-F-249
TCCGCTGTCGAACTCCGGGCAGGAGTCGGCGGCCCGGACGTTCAACGCGGCGATCCCCGGCATCGTGCAGTCCAAGGTCAACAGCGGCAAGCGGGTCCATCTGGTCGACATGCACAGCAAGCTGACCACCGCCGACCTGATCGACGGCATCCATCCCACCGCGACCGGCTACGACAAGATGGCCGCGGCCTGGTACGCCGCGCTCCAGACGGTCTCCGGCAGCATCGGCCAGCCCGGCGGCACTCCCAGCCCGAGCGCGACGCCGACCTCCCCGGGCGCGGGCGCGATCAGGGGAGTGGGTTCCGGCCGGTGCCTGGACGTGGCCAACGCGAGCACCGCGGACGGCGCGCAGGTGCAGCTGTGGGACTGCAACGGCCAGACCAACCAGACCTGGACGTCCACCTCGGCGCAGGAGCTGCGGGTGTACGGCAACAAGTGCCTGGACGCCGCCGGCACCGGCAACGGCGCGAAGGTGCAGATCTACAGCTGCTGGGGCGGCGACAACCAGAAGTGGCGCCTCAACTCCGACGGCACCATCCAGGGCGTCCAGTCGGGGCTGTGCCTGGACGCCGCGGGCGGCGGCACGGGCAACGGCACCAAGATCCAGCTCTACTCCTGCTGGGGCGGCGACAACCAGAAGTGGACCCGCGGCTGACCGGGTCCCCTCCCGCCGGCCCCCTTCTCCTGGCCGAGCAGGGATCCGGCACCACACAAAGACGGAAGGACATGGTGTGAAACGAAGGCTCAGAGCGATACTGGCGGCCGCCGCCCTGCCCCTGGTGATCGCGAGCATGCTCCTCGCGGCCCGGCCCGCCGCGGCGGCGTCGCTGACCCGGGTCACCGGATTCGGCAACAACCCGACCAACCTGAACATGTACATCTACGTGCCCGACAGGGTCGCGGCCCGT
>NZ_JBDJAW010000144.1 GCF_039649665.1 Microbispora sp. ZYX-F-249
TAGTGATCAGTCAGAGCCACAGCAGGAGTGCTGCGATGGTGACCACGGCGGTGTAGGAGGTGGCGGTCTTGTCGTAGCGGGTGGCCAGG
This sequence comes from Microbispora sp. ZYX-F-249, assembly GCF_039649665.1. Lineage (NCBI taxonomy): Bacteria > Bacillati > Actinomycetota > Actinomycetes > Streptosporangiales > Streptosporangiaceae > Microbispora > Microbispora maris. Next base: position 90 of record NZ_JBDJAW010000144.1, read on the forward strand.
GCGCGGAACTGTTTCAGCTGGTTGAAGCAACGTTCGACCACGTTGCGACGCTTGTAGATCTGAGCGTCGAAGACGGGCGGGCGACCGCCCTTGCTGCCCCGCCTGGCACGGCCGGCTATCTGGTCGGTGCGCTCGGGGATGGTGTGGCTGATCCCGCGCCGCCGCAGGTAGCTGCGGATGGCACGGGAACTGTATCCCTTGTCGGCCACCACGTGGTCGGGGCGCGTACGAGGCCGGCCGCGACCGAGGCGGGGAACACGGATCGCCTGCAGCACCTGCTGCAAGCGAATGCAGTCGTTGACATTCCCGCCGGTCACCAGGAGCGCCAGCGGCCGGCCGCGTCCGTCACAGACCAGGTGAATCTTGCTGGTCAACCCGCCTCGGGATCGGCCGAGGGCGTGATCGGATGGCTCGCCGACACCTGACCCCCCTTTTTCGCCCCCGCCGCGTGCTGGTGGGCTCGCACGATGGTGGAGTCCACCGCGACCAGCCAGTCGATGTCGCCGCGGGCGTCGGCCTCGGCTTGCAGGGACTGCAGCATCCGGGTGAAGGTGCCGTCCAGAGCCCAGCGGCGGAAGCGGGTGTAGATGCTCTGCCAGGACCCGTACCGGGCGGGGACGTCCCGCCAGGCCGCCCCGGAACGGATCTTCCACACGATCCCGTTCAGCACCCGGCGGTCGTCCTCCCGAGGACGGCCCATCCGCCCGGAGGGAAGAAGAAGCCGCAGCTTCTCCCACTCCTCATCGGTCAACTCGTACCGGCGAATCACGCCAAGTCATGATCCAGTACCTAGATCACATTGAAGACACGACCTAGC
>NZ_JBDJAW010000145.1 GCF_039649665.1 Microbispora sp. ZYX-F-249
CAACGCCGAATCCCTCCCCACCGACCCCGCCCACTCCGAGACCCCGGAGCCCCCGGAGCACACCGTAGGCGCCCGGAACAGCCAGGACGCCGAGGCGGCCGAGGACAGCCGGGACGCCCGTCACGGTGAGCACACCGACCCCGACAATTTCGTCGACCATGCGGGAACCGGCGACACCGAGGAGGCCACTCCTGAGGTAGACGCCGATGCCGATGTAGCCGCAGAGGCCGATGTCGATAGCGCCGACCTGGCAGCCGGCCCCCGCACCGTGCAGTTCGGCGATGACGCGACCGGACGCGCGCAGGCGAAGCGCACACAACGCAGCGCATCGCCGCAGGAGCCGCAGCAGGGCGAGTCACAGCGGAGCAGCTCGCCGAAGTGGCAGGAGCCGCCGTCGTGGCGGTCCCGGTGGAGCGAGTGGCGATCATCTGATCCTCCCGGGGATACCTGTGCCCCTCACACCCACGCCGGGCCTCGGCCTGCGGGGGACTGCCACCATGCGCAGGCCACGTGTGAAGACGACGGCCGCCAGCACCAGTGGCACGACCGTGGCGCGTGCGGGTGCGGGGACAGCGCGCGGTGCTCGACCGCCGCGCCAGGAACACCGGGGACACTGCGGGGCGCGCAGCAACCAGAGCCAGAAAGGCCACCGGGAGCAGAACCGGGGACGCCACCGGGGGCAGCGGGGGCAGCGGCCGGAGGTCTGGCGGGAGATCAGGTGGGGGCGAGGCTGGGCGCGGCGTTGAGGACCGCGTGGGGGACGGCGCCGGGGTTGCTGCTGGCGACCGGGCAGGTGCTGCCCATCTCCAGCCTGCACCGGCTGGCCCGCACCTCCACCCTCGTGCGCCTGGTCATGGACGCCGAGGGACAGGTCCTCGACATGGGCCGCAAGGTCAGA
>NZ_JBDJAW010000146.1 GCF_039649665.1 Microbispora sp. ZYX-F-249
AGAGCTCCTAACGCAATGAGCCGAGGCGGCGCCAGCAGATCAGGGCGCAGCCGATGCTGAGGAAGGCGCGGTGGATGTCCTCGCGGACTTCCCAGCGGATGCGGAGCCTGCGGAAGCTGTGCAGCAAGGCGATGGCCTGCTCGACGACCCAGCGCTGTTTGCCCAGGCCGGAGCCGTGCTCGGTGCCGCGTCGGGCGATCTGCGGGCGCACGCCCAGTGCCCGGACGAGCCGACGGTACTTGTCGTGGTCGTAGCCGCGGTCACCGAGAACGACATCGGGGCGTCGGCGGGGCCGGCCGCGCTTGCCGCGGACGGGCGGGATGGCCTCCAGCAGCGGCACGAGCTGGGTGACGTCGTTGCGGTTGCCGCCGGTCAGGGTGAACGCGAGCGGGATGCCGGTGGCGTCGGTGATCAGGTGGTGCTTGCTGCCCGGGCGGCCTCGGTCGACTGGGCTCGGGCCGGTCTGCGCCCCCCTTTTAGCGCTCTGACGTGGGAGGAGTCCACGACAGCGCGGGAGAAGTCGAGCGTGTCGGCGGCGCGCAGGCGATCGAGCAGGACCTCATGCAGGCGTTGCCAGACCCCGGCCTTCTGCCACTCGGCCAGGCGTCGCCAGCAGGTCATGCCTGAGCCGTAGCCCAGTTCCTGCGGCAGGTGCTCCCAGGCGATGCCGGTGTGCAGAACGAACAAGATGCCCTGCAGCACCTGGCGGTCATCCAGCCGCTTGCGGCCCGGGTAGCGGGTCCGGCGCTGGTGCTTGGGCAGCAATGGCTCGATGACCGCCCATAACTCGTCGCTGACCTCCCACGGCTTCAGCCGCGCCACCTGCCACTCCTCTCGCCGACTACAGCGAGAGATCAAACCACAACGGAGATCATTCTGTTAGGAGGTCT
>NZ_JBDJAW010000147.1 GCF_039649665.1 Microbispora sp. ZYX-F-249
GCGGCGTTGAGGGCGTTGAGGACCGCGTCGTAGGCGGGCTTCTTGTTGCCGCCGCTGAACAGCAGCGGGGTGTCGCCCGAGCGCCAGGAGTCCTGGTCGCGTACGCCCCACACGGTGATGCCGTTGCAGCGCGGGACGGCCAGGCAGTCGTTGACCACGTTGGCGTAGGTGGTCGGCGAGGCGCCCTGGATGTCCAGCTCGGTGATCTGGACGTCGACGCCGAGTGCGGCGAAGTTCTGCAGGGTGGTGCGGTAGTTGCCCGGGTAGGGGCTGCCGCTGTTGAAGTGCGACTGCAGGCCGACGCAGTCGATCGGCACGCCGCGGGCCTTGAAGTCCTTGACCATGTTGTAGACGCCCTGGGTCTTGGCCCAGGACCAGTTGTCGATGTTGTAGTCGTTGTAGCAGAGCTTGGCGTCGGGGTCGGCGGCCCGCGCGGTGCGGAAGGCGACCTCGATCCAGTCGTTGCCGGTGCGCTGGAGGTTGGAGTCGCGGCGGCCGCCGGAGCCGTCGTCGAAGGCCTCGTTGACCACGTCCCAGGCGTAGATCTTGCCCTTGTAGTGGCCCACGACGCCGTTGATGTGGCTGATCATCGCCTGGCGCAGCGCGCTGCCCGACAGCTGCCCCCAGAAGTTCGGCTGCTGCTGGTGCCAGGCCAGGGTGTGGCCGCGGACCCGCTTGCCGTTCTGCACCGCCCAGTTGTAGATCCGGTCGCCGTTGGTGAAGTTGAACTGGTTCGGGTTCGGCTCCGTCGCGTCGGGCTTCATCTCGTTCTCGGCCGTGATCATGTTGAACTCACGGCTCGCGATCGTGGTGTACTGCGAGTCACCGAGCCTGCTCGCACTGATCGCCGTACCGAA
>NZ_JBDJAW010000148.1 GCF_039649665.1 Microbispora sp. ZYX-F-249
CCCGCTGTCGAACTCCGGGCAGGAGTCGGCGGCCCGGACCTTCAACGCGGCGATCCCCGGCATCGTGCAGTCCAAGGTCAACAGCGGCAAGCGGGTGCATCTGGTCGACATGCACAGCAAGCTGACCACCGCCGACCTGATCGACGGCATCCATCCCACCGCGACCGGCTACGACAAGATGGCAGCGGCCTGGTACGCCGCGCTCCAGACGGTCTCCGGCAGCATCGGCCAGCCCGGCGGCACCTCCAGCCCGAGCCCGAGTCCAAGCCCGAGCCCGAGTGCCAGCCCTTCGTCGAGCCCGTCGTCGAGCCCGTCGTCGCCGGGTGGGAAGTCGTGCTCGGCCGCGTACTCCGTCACCGGGCAGTGGCAGGGCGGTTTCCAGGCCTCGGTGACCGTCACCGCGGGTGGCTCGGCCATCTCCTCCTGGACCGTCAGCTGGCGGTTCGGCGACGGCCAGACGGTCACGCAGTCGTGGAACGCCACGATCGGCGCGAGTGGATCGCAGGTCACCGCCCGCAACGTGAGCTACAACGGCGCCCTGGGCGCCGGTGCGAGCACGGAGTTCGGCTTCCTCGGCAGTTGGAACGGCGCCAACGGCGTGCCGGCGCTGACCTGCACCGCGGCCTGACAGGCCCGGCCACCCTCATGCAGTGAAGGACATCCCGTGAAACGAACACTCAAAGCCATCGTGGCCGCCGCCGCCTTACCCCTGGTGCTCGCGGGCGCACTGACGGCGGCCCGGCCCGCCGCGGCCGCGTCGCTGACCCGGGTCACCGGATTCGGCAACAACCCGACCAACCTGAACATGTACATCTACGTGCCCGACAGGGTCGCGGCCCGC
>NZ_JBDJAW010000149.1 GCF_039649665.1 Microbispora sp. ZYX-F-249
ACGGTCAGCGGCGACATGGTGAGAGCGAACCCGATGCCGACGACCGTCAGCCGCCACCACACGTCGCCGTAGCCGGTATCGGCGTGGACGAAGCCCGGCGCCAGCAGTCCCAGCCCGGCCAGGACCAGGCCGATGGTGACGGCGACGCGGAAGCCGTACCTGGCCGCGTACCGGCCCGCGCACGGGCTGACGATCACCGTGGCCAGCGAGACGGGCAGGGTCCGTAGCCCGGCGACCAGATCGAAGTGCCCTGAACGTAGACGAAGAACGGGGAGAAGAAGAACGACGACCCCATCAGCGCGAGCCCGACCACGACCATCGCCGTGTTGGACACCGTGAACAGCCGCTGACGAAACAGCCGCGGCGGCAGCATCGGCGTCGGCACACGACCCTCGACCACGACGAAAGCGGACAGGAACACCAGCCCGGTGGCGAAGCTCGCCGACGGGGCCACAGACGCCGCCGATGCCGGTGCGACGATGTCGGCTATCTGCCGGCACGGCCGCTGGTGGGGCCTTACCGCCGTGACCGTGGTGGTGTGGGCGGCGGCCGGGCTCGCCGCGCTCCTCGCTGGCGGCACGGTAGCTCCGCTGGGGACCGGGTTCATCGCCGACGTCGTGCACGGCCGTACGGCTGATGCCTGGCCGGGCAGGCCCACCTGGGCGGTGGCGGGGATCGCCGCGGTGCTGGCCGTGGCCGCCGTTGCGGTGACGCTGCCGGTGTGCCGGGCGGTGCTTCGCCGCCTTCCCGCCGCGGGGGATCCCGTGACGGCGCTGGCCCGCAACCCGCGCCTGGCCGCCTTCCGGGCCATGCCCACCGCGCTT
>NZ_JBDJAW010000150.1 GCF_039649665.1 Microbispora sp. ZYX-F-249
GGGGTCAGCTCCAGCACCTGGTGATCGCCCTCACTGCGCAGGCGGGTGGCGATACGACCCGTACGCCGGTGCCGGTCCTCGGCCTTGGTCTCGGCGTCCGCCTTCGCCTTCGCGTTCGTACCGGCCTTGGCGTTGCCCGCCTTCTTCTCCGCGTGGGCGGGCTTGGGATACATGACCGGCTGGGCCACCGGCGCGACGAGCTTGCCCACGCTGTCGGTCAGCGTGAGACGGCCCTGACCGTCCTGCTGCAGCTTCCACCCGACCGTCTTCACGTTAATCCGGTAATTGAGCTGAGCCGTGGGACGCTCGCGCAGCTCGATGTCGTGACGGACACCACCGGGCAGCACAGTCACCACCAAATCGGCACCCGGACCGGCCGCGTCCGTGTAACGGGCCTTGTTCCGCTCGACCGTCGGCCTGGGCAACGGGGCCGGCCAGCTCAACGCAACCGAGTTACCCGCCTCATCAGCCACAGTCGCGAACGGCCCATCACCACCATTCGACACCTTCACAGCAGGCCCGGCCTTGGGCACCAAGGCGCCGTCCTTCTCCACCAAACTGGTGTCGATCGGCACCCACACCCCGTCCCGCTTCACCCTGGACGGACGGGTACTGACCGTCGTGGTGAACGACCTGCCATCCGGATTGGCCACAGTCGAACTCACCGCCGAGGTCAATCCCGCCACCTCAACCGGCTTACCCGACCGCTTCGCCTCCGCCGACGCGCGGATGCGCGCGTCGTCCTGCGCCTGC
>NZ_JBDJAW010000151.1 GCF_039649665.1 Microbispora sp. ZYX-F-249
CCGTCGAGGCCGAGGAAGGAGATGGCGTAGGCGATCTGGCCGTTCAGCGGCAGCTGGTGGCCGACGCCGGAGATGCTGATGCCTTCGACGGTGGCCTGGGTGCCGGTGTTGCCGTATCGGGTGCGGGTCCACGACGACTGGGGGTGGTCGGTGAAGGCCGGGGTCTGGCTCAGCCCGTTCAGGTTGGTCCACTGCTTGATCTCCTCGCCGAAGTTGGGGTAGGCGAGGGTGGTGTCGGTGGTGCCGTGCCACAGCTGCATGCGGGGGTAGCGGCCGGTGTAGCCGGGGTACATGGCGCGGGCCTGGTCGCCCCACTGCTGGGCGGTCTTGATGAGCTGCCCGCCGGAGCACTGGCTGTTCCACAGCGAGCCGTTGGTGGTGGCGAAGCACCCGGCCGGTACGCCGGAGAAGGCCGACCCGGCCGAGAACACGTCGGGGTACTGGGCGGCCAGGACGTTGGTCATCATCGCGCCGGAGGAGAAGCCGCTGACGACGATGCGGCCGGGGTCGACGTTGTAGCGCTGGCGGGCGTAGGCGACCATCGACATGATGCCGGTGGAGTCGCTGCCGCCGTCGCGCCGCAGCGCGGCGGGGGTGGAGACGTCGAAGCACTTCTCGCTGCGGGTGGCCTCGGGGACCACGATGATGTAGCCGTACCGGTCGGCGGCGGTGACGTAGTCGTGCCCGTTGCCGTTGAAGATCGCACTGGCCGACCCGCTGCAGTAGTGCACGAGCACCAGCAGCGCCGG
>NZ_JBDJAW010000152.1 GCF_039649665.1 Microbispora sp. ZYX-F-249
GCCCTCACCCAGAAGGTCCGCGAGGGCGGGCGGACGGTCAACGTGCACGCCCTGGTCGCCACCGCGGTCAACGCCAACGGCCAGCGGGAGATCCTCGGGCTGGAGGTCACCTCACGCGAGGACGGCGCGGGCTGGCTGGCGTTCCTGCGCGGCCTGGTCGCCCGCGGCCTGTCCGGCGTTCAGCTGGTCATCTCCGATGCCCACCTCGGGCTGGTGGAGGCGATCGGGGCCACCCTGCCCGGCGCGTCCTGGCAGCGTTGCCGGACCCACTACCTGCGGAATTTGCTGACGACCGTGCCCAAGTCGGCGCAGCCGTGGGTGGCGACCCTGGTGCGGACCATTTTCGACCAGCCGACCGCCGAGCAGGTGCGTACCCAGCACGCCTGGGTCATCGACGCTCTGGCGGCCAAGTACCCCGCCGCCGCCGATCACCTCGATGGCGCCCGTGACGACCTGCTGGCCTTCGCCCAGTTCCCCAGGGAGATCTGGAAGCAGATCTGGTCCAACAATCCCCAAGAGCGGCTGAACAAGGAGATCCGCCGCCGCACCGACGTCGTGGGCATCTTCCCCGACCGCGCCGCCATCATCCGGCTCGTCGGTGCCGTACTCGCCGAACAGACCGACGAATGGACCGAAGCCCGCCGCTACATAGGCCTGGACATTCTCGCCAAGGCACGCCTCCGCGTGATCTGCGGCGACACACCGAACCAGGAACAACTCCCCGGCACCCTCACCGC
>NZ_JBDJAW010000153.1 GCF_039649665.1 Microbispora sp. ZYX-F-249
AGCCACCGGCCCGCAGGGGCCCGCCGGTCCGCAGGGTCCCCAGGGCGCCAAGGGAGACAAGGGCGAGACCGGCCCGCAGGGTCCCGCCGGCCCGGCAGGTCCGCGTGGACCGGAGGGCCCGAAGGGCGACCCGGGCATCGGCGGCATCACCTACAAGCACGTCGACTTCGACTTCCCGCTCCTCAAGACCGGCTCGGTGGACCTCAGCTGTGACGGCGGCTACGCCACGGGTGGGGGCTTCACCGGCACGAAGGTCTCCGGTGAGATCACCACCAGTGGTCCGATCATCACCGGCGGCAAGCCCACCGGCTGGCGGGTCGGAGGCATCAACGCCAAGGGCACCGCGTACGTGATCTGCGCGAGTGTCGGCGGTGGCGGCAACGCCGCGCGCAGCGGTGGTTCCCAGTCCGGCGAGGACGAGAAGGCCGAGGACAAGGCGCCGGCCCTTCAGTCGAGGACTCCCAGCCCCACCAGCAGCAGCTGAAGGCGATGAGAGGTGGTGGGGTCCGTGGGGGCTCCACCGCGCTCGCGTCCCGGCCCGGTTTCTTGACCGCTCGGACTCACCGGTAGCGAAGTTGCGCATACGTGATGTTTGGCGCGACAACCGGCATAACGCCTGGCGCGTGTATCACATGCACAACTTGCGTTTTCTGCGCACT
>NZ_JBDJAW010000154.1 GCF_039649665.1 Microbispora sp. ZYX-F-249
GGGCCGGCGCGATGGACGCCATCTACTTCGGCACGAGCTGCTGGTTCGGCGGCTGCTCCGGCTCGGGCCCGTGGGTGCAGGCCGACCTCGAATACGGGCTGTACCCCGGCGGCAGCAGTTCCTGGAACCCCAACCAGAGAGCCTTCACCAGCAAGTTCGTCACCGCGATGCTGAAGAACAACGGCACGTCGCGCTTCGCCATCAAGGGCGGCAACGCGCAGACCGGCGGAATGACGACGCTGTGGGACGGCTCGCTGCCTCGCGGTTACAGTCCCATGAAGAAGCAGGGCGCGATCATCCTGGGCAGCGGCGGCGACTGCTGCGCCACCAACACCAACCTGAGCCAGGGCACCTTCTACGAGGGAGCCATCGTCTCGGGCTACCCGTCCGACGCGACGGAGAACGCGGTGCAGGCCGACGTCACCTCCGCCGGCTACCGCTGATCGACCCTCTCCCCGGCGACGCACGGGCTCCGGGATGGATAGGACCCGGCGGACCCGGGACGCAGGCGGTGCCCGTCGCCCGCACGGCGACGGGCACGATGAAACCGCCTCGTCCCCGGGTCCGCGTCGAGGGTGGGTGAACCGCGGCGAGCGTCCGGTGCCGGGGCCCTTCGCCAGTCCTTGGGCGCGCGC
>NZ_JBDJAW010000155.1 GCF_039649665.1 Microbispora sp. ZYX-F-249
GAGGGATTTTCGCCCATGCCTGAGCCTCCACTGCGAAATCAATGAGGGAACGCGGGACAGACACCCGCGGGAAACGCACGCGATTCGTCGTCGCGCCGAGACTGCGGCCCCTGCCGCCCACCACCGATCCCGGCAGGAGGAAGCCGCCTTGGGGAGCCAGTGTGGGAAATCATCACGAAATGTGTCAAGGGCGTTCCTCGTAAGTTTCGACCGCCCTATTGCCAATCACGCTCGCACGCTGCGCTGATGCGGTGAGCGATTCTGTAAGTTTCCGGAAGGCCCTCCACGGCACCCCCGGCAGCCGCCGTCGCGATGAACGTTTCATCGTCGCCCGCCCCTCGCATGACACGTCCGGATCTCGCCACGGCAGGTGGAACGGCTTGACCGGACGGGACGGCCGGGGCGGCGGGAGCGCGGTGCTTGACGGGGACTCGTCATGTCGTATTTGCTCCGCCGCACCACCACGAATACCGGCGCGACACGAAGAAGGGCGGGCTCGAGAGACGCTATGTTAGCGCTAACAAAGCCTGAAGGGCGAGGTCGTGCTCTCGCCGCGATCGTCCTGGCCGCGGCTGTGGTGGCCCTGGGCACGATGCTGGGAACGGTGCTGGGAA
>NZ_JBDJAW010000156.1 GCF_039649665.1 Microbispora sp. ZYX-F-249
CATCCGGTGGCAAGGCCGTCTTCCAATGGGGGCCGACCGGACGCGACTGGGACTACTTCGAAGTCCGCTACTCGTTCAACAACGAAGGGATCAAGACGTACAAGGTGAAGCGCCGCGACCCGTGGAACGGCGGCTTCAGCAGGCCGATCAGCGGACCAGGGCCGGAACCGTTGGGAAGCACCGGACAGCTCCACTATTTCTCGGTCCGCGGTTGTGACAACAGTGGGGCCTTCCAGCTCGGGTCCGAGTGCAGTGGATGGTCGCTCCCAGGGCGGCTGTGAACCCCGGCCCCACATCGCCGGTACGGCGAGGGCACATCATGCGGCGCCTCAGGGAAACGGCGACCGCGTACGAATGGTTGAGCCGACGCGGCGGGACGGCGTCGGAACGGGCAGCGCTGTAAGCAGGGTTCCAGTTCCTTGCAAGCGGCCACGTTTATCACTGTGAGAAGCCCTGACAGGGCTGCGACCTTCGGGGTAGGAGCACATCATGAACCGCCGGTTTTCTCTTTCGGTGTCGGCTGCTGTGGCGCTTTCGACCGCCGCGCTTATGGGGCTTCCCGTCTATACGGGTAGCGCTGCCGCCGCCACGACGTCGGCG
>NZ_JBDJAW010000157.1 GCF_039649665.1 Microbispora sp. ZYX-F-249
GCGACCAGATTCTGGAGCGTTTCGGCCAGTACGAGTCGATGCGGGCGACCCTGGAGAAGGACCACACCTCCGGCCAGGACGACGCGCTGCTGGACATCTACCGCAAGCTGCGTCCGGGTGAGCCGCCGACCAAGGAGTCGGCGCAGGCGTTGCTGGAGAACCTGTACTTCAACCCGAAGCGTTACGACCTGGCCAAGGTCGGCCGCTACAAGATCAACAAGAAGCTGGGCGTCCAGGCCGACATCACCCAGGGCACGCTGACCGACGAGGACATCGTGTCCACCATCGAGTACATCGTCCGGCTGCACGCCGGCGAGGAGACGATGGGCCCGGACAACTCGGTGGTCGTCGAGACCGACGACATCGACCACTTCGGCAACCGCCGTCTGCGCAGCGTCGGCGAGCTGATCCAGAACCAGGTCCGGCTGGGCCTGGCCCGCATGGAGCGGGTCGTGCGCGAGCGCATGACCACGCAGGACGTCGAGGCGATCACGCCGCAGACCCTGATCAACATCCGCCCGGTCGTGGCGTCGATCAAGGAGTTCTTCGGCACCTCGCAGCTGTCGCAGTTCATGGACCA
>NZ_JBDJAW010000158.1 GCF_039649665.1 Microbispora sp. ZYX-F-249
TGTGCCGTCAGGTGCGGTCGGTGGCGGAGGTGTCGGCGTTGCTGCGGATTCCGCTGGGTGTGGTTCGTGTGGTGATCGCGGACATGGCGGCGGAGGGGCTGGTGCATGTGCATCAGCCGCAGTTGGAGGCCGGTAAGCCGGATCTGAACTTGCTGGAAAGGGTGCTCAGTGGACTTCGCAGGCTCTAGCCGGGGGTTGACCTCGACGAAGATCGTCGTTGCGGGGGGCTTCGGTGTGGGGAAGACGACCTTCGTGGGGGCGGTTTCGGAGATCGTGCCGTTGACGACCGAGGCGGTGATGACGGACGCGTCGGCGGGGGTGGACGATGTGGGGTTGGTGCCGCACAAGACCACGACGACGGTGGCGATGGATTTCGGGCGGGTGTCGCTGGACCGGGATCTGATTTTGTATCTGTTCGGTACGCCGGGTCAGCATCGGTTCTGGTTCATGTGGGATGACCTGGTGCGGGGGGCGATCGGTGCGGTGGTGCTGGTCGACACCCGGCGGTTGGCCGACAGTTTCCCGGCGATCGACTACTTCGAGGAGGCCCGTCTGCCCTTCGTCGTCGGCGTCAACGG
>NZ_JBDJAW010000159.1 GCF_039649665.1 Microbispora sp. ZYX-F-249
TAAGGCGATCAGGCTGCGCGCTTCCCTTAACGGGCGGAGACCGGACGACCTGCAGCCGGGGGAGATCGGGCTGGAGCTCGGTGAGCAGCTGCTGCCTCGTGGGCGCGGCCCGGTCCTGTACTCCAGCTGGGAGGACACCGAGGTCGACCTCATGGCCCCACGGTCGGGCAAGACCACGGCGCGCAGCATCCCGCACGTGCTGTCGGCGCCTGGCGCGGTCGTGGCCACCAGCAACAAGGAGGACCTGTGGGCCGCCACCGCCGAGCTGCGCGAGCAGCGGGGCAGGGTGTGGCTGTTCGACCCGCAGTCCATCACCTACCAGCCGCAACGCTGGTGGTGGAACCCCCTCCGCGCCCTGGCGACGGTCGAGGATGCCCACCGCCTGGCCGGGCACTTCGTGCTCACCGTCGAAGACCCCGGCAAGCGGGACCTGTGGGGGCCCGCCGCCCAGGACCTGCTGTCGGCGCTGTTCCTCGCCGCGGCGACCTCCGGCCGCACCCTGCACCATGTCGCCCGCTGGCTGGATGAGCCCGCCGTCCCCACCCCGTGCGAGCTCCTCACCGAGGCCGGA
>NZ_JBDJAW010000160.1 GCF_039649665.1 Microbispora sp. ZYX-F-249
ACCCGCAGCACTCCGGGACCCCCGAAGACCCCCAGGACAGCCGGGACGCCCGGCACGCCGAGCAGGCCGACCCCGCCAACCTTGTCGACCATGCGGGAACCGGCGACGCCGAGGAGGTTGCGGTAGCCGGTTCAGCGGTAGGCGCGGGTGCCGATGTAGCCGCAGGAGCCGCCGCCGAGAGCACCGCCAAGAGCACCGCCGAGAGCACCCCCAAGAGCACCCCCAAGAGCACCCCCAAGAGCACCGCCGAGAGCGCTGCCGAGAGCGCTGACCTGGCGACCGGACCCCATGACAGGCAGTCCGGCGATGACGCGAGCGGACGCGCGCAGGCGAAGAGCCGCCGGCGGAGCGAATCCCAGCAGGAGCCGCAGCCGGGCGAGTGGCAGTCGCCTGATCCTCCCGGGGATAGCTGTGTCCCTCACACCCACGCCGGGCCTCGGCCTGCGGGGGACCGCCACCTGCGCAGACTCCGGAAGCGCCCGGCGCGCGGGGACCAGAGCCGCAGGCATCACCGGAAGCAGAACCGGGAGCGTCGGACGGCGGGCTGGCGGGAGATCAGGTGGGGGCGAG
>NZ_JBDJAW010000161.1 GCF_039649665.1 Microbispora sp. ZYX-F-249
GAACGCCGAATCCCTCCCCACCGACCCCGTGGCCGGTCCCGCCCCCGGCACCGAGTACCCCGAAGGCGCCGCAAACACTCAGGACGCCGAGGCGGCCGGGGCCAGCCGGGACTCCCGGCACGCCGAGGACGCGCAGGCGGAGACCAGCCACCGGAGCGAGTCGCAGCAGAGCTCACCGAACCAGTGGGAGTCACAGCGAAGCTCGCCACAGCGGCAGGAGCCGCAGTCGTGCCAGTCACGGTGGGGGCAGTCGCGGTGGGGCGAGCGGCGACCGCCTGATCCTCCTGGAGACACCTCTACCCCTCGCACCCACGCCGGGCCTCGGCCTGCGGGGGGCTGCCACCATGCGCAGGCCACGTGTGAAGACGACGGCCGCCAGCACCAGTGGCACGGCCAGGGTGCGTGCGGGTGCGGGGACAGCGCGCGGTGCCGGACCGCCGCGCCAGGAACACCGGTGACACTGCGGGGCGCGCAGCAACCAGAGCCGGGGAGGCCACCGGGAGCAGAACCGGGGCCAGAACTGGGAGCGTCGGCCGGCGGGCTGGCGGGAGATCAGGTGGGGGCGCT
>NZ_JBDJAW010000162.1 GCF_039649665.1 Microbispora sp. ZYX-F-249
TCGTCCAGTTCCCCCGGGATGCTCTCGGCCTGCGGTCCGACATGGTCGGGCGGCTCGCCGCGGCGCCGTTTCCCGTCCGGACCGGCATCACCGGCGTCCTGGCCGCACACCTCAAGCACCTGGCCGGCAACGCCGAGAGCCTCACCCCGCACAGCGCGCGGGCCGTGGCCGCCGTCACCCTCGACCTGATCGCGGCCGCCTACGCCGACCGGCTCGAGGCCGACGACGCACTGACCCCCGAAGCACGACGCCAGGCCCTGCTGTCCCTGATCCACGACTTCATCCGGCAACGGCTCGGCGACCCGGACCTGACCCCGGAAACGATCGCCGCGGCACACCAGATCTCCGTACGGCACCTGTACACGCTCTTCCGGGAACAGGGCCTCACCGTGGCGGCCTGGATCCGCCGGCTCCGGCTGGAACAGTGCCACCACGACCTCGCCGACCCCCGGCAGCGCTCCCTCACCATCCAGGCCATCGCCGCCCGCCGGGGCTTCACCGACGCCGCGACCTTCAGCCGCGCCTTCCGCGCCGCCTACGGCATGTCACCACGCGACCACCG
>NZ_JBDJAW010000163.1 GCF_039649665.1 Microbispora sp. ZYX-F-249
GCATCGCCAGCGTCGCGATGAACGGCACCATCCGCCCATAGGTGACCAGGATGCCGTTGAGCACTCCCGCGCCGGTGCCGACCAGCACCGCGCACACGATCATCACGACCGGCCCGTACGCCTGGGTCGCCAGCGTGGTCGCCCAGACCGAGGCCAGCGCCATCACCGCGCCGACCGACAGGTCGATGCCGCCACCGATGATCACAAAGGTCATCCCGACCGTGATCACACCGATGGTCGAGGCCAGCGCCAGAATGCTGACCAGGTTGGAGGAGGTGGCGAAGTTCTCCGGCCGGGTCACCACACCCACGATCGCCAGCAGCACGAGTGCGACGACCAGCCCCAGATGCCGGACCTCACCCAGCCGGCTGAGGCCACTCGGCCCCGCCGCCTTCACGCGCCCGGCCGGCGCGGCCTGATCGACCTCAGTCATGGAACGCTCCTTCAGAGGATGTTTCTGCTTCATCGGACCCGGCGGACTCTGACCCGGCGGACCCGGAACCGGAACCGGACTCGGATTCGGGGGTT
>NZ_JBDJAW010000164.1 GCF_039649665.1 Microbispora sp. ZYX-F-249
GCCGATCAGCTTCGTGGTGGCCGCGCCCCACAGGGCGGCCATGCCGTGCTCGCCCCACACGGTGATGCCCTGCTCGTAGGACTGCAGGATCGTGACCAGGCAGATGCCGCGCGAGCCCATGTAGGAGTACAGCTCGGGCAGGTCGGCGATCCGGCAGATGTTGGCCGCCTCGTCCAGCGAGACGGTCATCGGCGGATCGAGCCGCCCGCCCATCCGTTCGGCCTCGCGCTTGGCGGCCCGCATCACCAGGTCGGCCAGGCCGGCGATGAGCGGCGCGGCCGCCGAGCGGTTCTGCGACAGCAGGTACAGGGTGTCTGTGCTGCGAGCGAAGCCGTGCGGGTCGAAGTCGGGCAGGTCACCGGGGGTGACCCACGCCATGATCGCCTCGTCGCGCAGCGCCTTGGTGGCCGTGCGGGCGGTCTGGTAGATGCCGTCGCGGGTCTCCACCGCGCCGTTCTGCGCGCCGCGCAGGCTGGAGGCCAGCAGACCGAA
>NZ_JBDJAW010000165.1 GCF_039649665.1 Microbispora sp. ZYX-F-249
GACCCCCGGGTCCGTCGAAGCAGAAACTTCCTCTGAAGGAGCGTTGCATGACTAAGGTCGATCAGGCCGCGCCGGCCGGTCCGGGTGTGAAAGCGCCGGGTGCCGGTGGCCGCCTGGGGCGGCTGGGTGAGGTCCGGCATGTCGGGTTGGTAGCGGCCTTGGTGCTGCTGGCGATCGTGGGTGTGGTGACCCGGCCGGAGAACTTCGCCACCTCCTCCAACCTGGTCAGCATTCTGGCGCTGGCCTCGACCATCGGTGTGATCACGGTCGGGATGACCTTCGTGATCATCGGTGGTGGCATCGACCTGTCGGTCGGCGCGTTGATGGCGCTGGCCTCGGTCTGGGCGACCACGCTGGCGACCCAGGCGTACGGGCCGGTCGTGATGATCGTGTGTGCGGTGCTGGTGGGCACCGGCGCGGGGTTGTTGAACGGCATCCTGGTCTCCTATGGGCGGATGGTGCCGTTCATCGCGACGCTGGCGATGA
>NZ_JBDJAW010000166.1 GCF_039649665.1 Microbispora sp. ZYX-F-249
GTTGATGTAGAGGGAGTAGGCCTTGTTCCCGCCGACGGTGAGCGACTCGGTGGTCGCGGTGGCGGGCCTGCTCTGGGGGGAGCCGGGGACCACGTTGGAGCCCTGGTACCACAGGTCGTTGCCCCGTCCGGACTGGTCGTACACGACCGTGATGACACAGGTGGTGCCGGCGCAGAAGGAGTCCTGGGCCGCGGCGTTGGCGACGCCCCCGGCGGTCAGGACGGCGATGTTCCGGGTCGTGTTGTCGGACGAGCGCCTGACCTGGTACAGGTTGCCGGTGTAGGAGCCGTAGAGCGCCCGCGTCGTGCTGTGCGCGGCCACGCACGGTGTGCCGCCCGAGGCGTAGATGTCGCACGGACGCGCGCCGGGCGGCGGCGGGGTCGGTGACGAGGTCGGTGACGAGGTCGGCGTCTGGCTGGGCTGGGCTCCGGTGGTCCACTTCTGGTTGGTGCCGCCGTGGCAGGTCCAGATGTGCACCTTGC
>NZ_JBDJAW010000167.1 GCF_039649665.1 Microbispora sp. ZYX-F-249
CGTCGGGGTCTTCGTCGGTGTGGCGGTGGGAGTCGACGACGGCTGGGATCCGGTCGGCTGGAGGGTCCACTGCTTGGTGGCCGCCGAGTCGCAGGAGTTCTGCTGTACCAGCGCGCCGGAGGAGGTGGAGTTGTCCTTGGTGTTCAGGCATTTGTCGCTGTTGGCGTTGACGACCCGGTAGTTGGAGCCCGAGGCGGTCAGCTCCCAGGTCTGGGAGGACGCTCCGGTGCACGACTCCTGCTGGACGGCCTTGCCGGCGGAGGTGGAGGCGCCGGCGACGCCGGCGCACTTGCCGCTGTTGCCGGCGGCCAGGCGGAAGCCGCTGCCCTGGGTGGACAGGTTCCAGGTCTGGTCGCTCGCGCCGTTGCAGCCGGAGAGGGTGAGCTGCACGCCGTCGGAGCCGCTGCTGCCCGGGACGGTGAGGCACAGTCCGCTGGCGCCGTTCACGATCCGGTAGGCGCCCGCGCTGGG
>NZ_JBDJAW010000168.1 GCF_039649665.1 Microbispora sp. ZYX-F-249
GTCCAGCCACACAAAGGTGTAGGGGCCGCCGTCCAACGCCCGGGTGCGGAAGGCCTCCACCTGCTCATCCAGAACCTTGGCCATGGCCGAGACCTGGCTCTTGGAGATGCCGCCGATACCGAGCTGCTCGACCAGCTTGTCCACCCGACGCGTTGATACGCCCAGCAGATAGGAGGTGGCCACGACGCTGATCAGGGCTTGTTCGGCCCGCCGACGGCGTTCCAGCAGCCAGTCGGGGAAGTAGGAGCCCTGCCGCAGTTTCGGGATGGCCAGCTCGACGGTGCCGGCGCGGGTGTCCCACTCCCGCTTGCGGTAGCCGTTGCGGGAGTTGGTCCGCTCGCTGCTGCGCTCGCCGTAGCCGGCCCCGCAGCGGGCGTCGGCCTCGGCGGACATCAACGCCTCGGCCATGGTCTTCACCATGGATCGCAACAGATCCGGATCCTGCGCCTGGATCTGCTCCGC
>NZ_JBDJAW010000169.1 GCF_039649665.1 Microbispora sp. ZYX-F-249
ACGGAGCAGATCCAGGCGCAGGATCCGGATCTGTTGCGATCCATGGTGAAGACCATGGCCGAGGCGTTGATGTCCGCCGAGGCCGACAACCTGTGCGGCGCCTCCTACGGCGAGCGCAGCAGCGAGCGGACCAACTCCCGCAACGGCTACCGCAAGCGGGAGTGGGACACCCGCGCCGGCACCGTCGAGCTGGCCATCCCGAAACTGCGGCAGGGCTCCTACTTCCCCAACTGGCTGCTGGAACGCCGCCGGCGGGCCGAGCAAGCCCTGGTCAGCGTCGTGGCCACCTCCTATCTGCTGGGCGTATCAACGCGTCGGGTGGACAAGCTGGTCGAGCAGCTCGGGATCGGCGGCATCTCCAAAAGCCAGGTCTCGGCCATGGCCAAGGTTCTGGATGAGCAGGTGGAGGCCTTCCGCACCCGGCCGTTGGACGGCGGCCCCTACACCTTTGTGTGGCTGGAT
>NZ_JBDJAW010000170.1 GCF_039649665.1 Microbispora sp. ZYX-F-249
CAGGAGAGGACGACGGACGCATGACGACCACGGCGTACGGGCTCGACGAGATCAGGGCGCTGGCCGGCAAGGACCTCGGGCACAGCGGCTGGCTGGAGATCACCCAGGAGCGGGTGAACACCTTCGCCGACGCCACCGGCGACCACCAGTGGATCCACGTCGACCCGGACAGGGCCAAGGACGGCCCGTTCGGCGGCACGATCGCCCACGGCTACCTGACCCTGTCCCTGGTCATCCCGATGTTCGGCGAGCTGCTCGACATCCAGGGTGTGACGATGAGCATCAACTACGGCCTGGAGAAGGTCCGTTTCCCCAGCCCGGTCAAGGTGGGGGCCAGGATCCGCCTCGGCGCCGCCGTCGTCTCCGTCGAGGACGTTCCCGGCGACGGCGTGCAGATGCTGCTCGACTTCACCGTCGAGATCGACGGCGCGGCCAAGCCGGCCTGCGTCGCCCGCGCGAT
>NZ_JBDJAW010000171.1 GCF_039649665.1 Microbispora sp. ZYX-F-249
ACCACCCAGCGGCTGCTGGGTGATCATCGAGTACGGGCCGGTCGACCGAGCGTGGATCTTGTCGTCGACCAGGTGCAGCAGCTTCAGGATGTAGATGTAGCCCACCGAGATCGGGTGCGGGAACGGCTCGCCGGAGCGGCCGTCGAAGAGCCGGGCCTTGCCGTTCTCCCCCACCATGCGGGAGCCGTCCCGGTTGAGCAGGGTGCTGTTCAGCAGGCCGACGATCTCCTCCTCGTGGGCGCCGTCGAACACCGGCGTGGCGACCTTGGTCCAGGGCTCGACCCTGTCCATGTCCTTGTCACGCAGGCGCTCGGCCCAGGCCTCCTCGATACCGGAGACGTCCCAGCCGCGGGCGGCGATCCACCCGAGGTGTGTCTCCAGCACCTGGCCGACGTTCATCCGGCCGGGAACGCCCAGCGGGTTCAGGACGATGTCGACCGGGGTGCCGTCCTCG
>NZ_JBDJAW010000172.1 GCF_039649665.1 Microbispora sp. ZYX-F-249
GGAAGACGGCACCCCGGTCGACATCATTCTCAACCCGCTGGGCGTTCCCGGCCGGATGAACGTCGGCCAGGTGCTGGAGACACACCTCGGGTGGATCGCGGCGCAGGGCTGGGACATCAGCGGGGTGCGGGAGGAGTGGGCCGAGCGCCTGCGTGACAAGGACATGGACAGGGTCGAGCCCTGGACCAACGTCGCCACCCCGGTCTTCGACGGCGCCGGAGAACAGGAGATCATCGGTCTTCTGGGCAGCACACTCGTCGACCGCGACGGCGACCGGATGGTGATGCCCAGTGGCAAGGCGCGGCTGTTCGACGGCCGCTCCGGCGAGCCGTTCCCGCACCCGATCGCGGTGGGCTACATCTACATCCTGAAGCTGCTGCACCTGGTCGACGACAAGATACACGCTCGGTCGACCGGCCCGTACTCGATGATCACCCAGCAGCCGCTGGGTGGC
>NZ_JBDJAW010000173.1 GCF_039649665.1 Microbispora sp. ZYX-F-249
TGGTGGCCGCGCGTGGTCTGGCGCAGCGGATGTCCAACCAGCGCACTCAGCTGGTGCAGGCCGACAACTCGATGATCGTGGACCTGTCGACCACCCGGGTGCTCGGGCTGCCGCTGCTGGTGTACGTGTTCGCGCTGGTGGTGCTGATCGGCTGGATCGTGCTGAACCGCACGACGTTCGGCCGTCGCACCTACGCGGTGGGCGGCAACCCCGAGGCGGCGCGTCTGGCCGGTATCGACGTCCGCAAGCACACGCTGATGCTGTACGCGCTGTCGGGTCTGTGCTGCGGCATCGCCGCGGTGCTGATCATGGCGCGGACCACCACGGGGTCGTCCACCCACGGCGACCTGTACGAGCTGGACGCGATCGCCGCCGTGATCATCGGCGGGACGCTGCTCACCGGCGGCCGGGGCACGATCATCGG
>NZ_JBDJAW010000174.1 GCF_039649665.1 Microbispora sp. ZYX-F-249
GATGTAGTCGATCTCCTCCGCACGCGCGAGTTCCGTCTCACCACCCTTCGTACGCACCAGGACCCGCGACTCGGCGAAGCTGCCGTCGGCGTTGAGCGCCGTGTTGGCCTGCGCCTTGACGTACTTGTCCTCTTCGTCGGCGGTCAGGTAGTCGATCTCGTCGGTGACCCGGCCGTCGACGACGCGCCGGTACGGGGTCTCGACGAAGCCGAAGGCGTTGACCCGCCCGAAGGAGGCCAGCGAGCCGATCAGGCCGATGTTCGGCCCTTCCGGCGACTCGATCGGGCACATCCGGCCGTAGTGCGACGGGTGCACGTCGCGGACCTCGAAGCCCGCCCGCTCACGCGACAGACCACCGGGACCCAACGCGTTCAGACGCCGCTTCTGCGTCAAGGCGGCGAGCGGGTTGATG
>NZ_JBDJAW010000175.1 GCF_039649665.1 Microbispora sp. ZYX-F-249
GACCAACCCGCTCGCCGGCCTGACGCACAAGCGGCGTCTGTCGGCCCTCGGCCCGGGTGGCCTGTCGCGTGAGCGCGCGGGCTTCGAGGTCCGCGACGTGCACCCGTCGCACTACGGCCGGATGTGCCCGATTGAGACGCCGGAAGGCCCGAACATCGGCCTCATCGGCTCGCTGTCGTCCTACGGACGGGTCAACTCGTTCGGCTTCGTCGAGACCCCGTACCGGCGCGTCGTCGACGGCCGGGTCACCGACGAGATCGACTACCTGACCGCGGACGAGGAGGACCGGCACGTCGTCGCGCAGGCCAACACGGCCCTGAACGCCGACGGCACCTTCGCCGAGACCCGCGTGCTCGCCCGCCGCAAGGGCGGTGAGTTCGAGGCCGTCCATCCGTCCGAGGTCGACTACATG
>NZ_JBDJAW010000176.1 GCF_039649665.1 Microbispora sp. ZYX-F-249
AGTGGGCACCGAGGGACGGCTGGGCGGGCAGGCACAGGTCCCCGGCGTCGCCGGAACCTGGCGCGACCTCACCGACTCCGTCAACTTCATGGCCGGCAACCTCACCAGCCAGGTCCGCTCCATCGCCCAGGTGACCACGGCCGTGGCCCGCGGCGACCTTTCACAGAAGATCACCGTCGACGCCCGCGGCGAGATCCTCGAACTCAAGAACACCGTCAACACCATGGTCGACCAGCTCTCGTCGTTCGCCGACGAGGTCACCCGCGTCGCCCGCGAGGTCGGCACCGAGGGCCAGCTCGGCGGCCAGGCCGACGTCAAGGGCGTGTCCGGCACCTGGCGCGACCTCACCGACTCCGTCAACTTCATGGCCGGCAACCTCACCAGCCAGGTCCGCAACATCTCG
>NZ_JBDJAW010000177.1 GCF_039649665.1 Microbispora sp. ZYX-F-249
CGGGCGTCGCGAGCGCGGAGTCCAACGGCGGGGTGCGGGTCATGCCGCTGGGCGACTCGATCACCGAGGGCACCCAGGTGCCCGGCGGCTACCGGATCGGGTTGTGGCAGCGCCTGGCCGCCGGCCGCTACACCATCGACTTCGTCGGTTCGCAGTTCAACGGGCCGGGCAATCTGGGCGACCACGACCACGAGGGACACCCCGGCTGGCGGATCGACCAGATCGACGCCAACATCACCCGCTGGCTGCAGACCTACACCCCGCGCACCGTGCTGCTGCACATCGGCACCAACGACGTGCTGCAGAACTACAACGTGTCCGGCGCGCCGCAGCGGCTGTCGACGCTGATCGACCACATCACCGCCGCCGCGCCGAACGCCGAGGTGTTCGTCGCGACCATCAT
>NZ_JBDJAW010000178.1 GCF_039649665.1 Microbispora sp. ZYX-F-249
GGCCTGGAGCCCGGCAAGGCGACCATTCCCGGGCCGCTCATCGAGATGATCGAGGGCGAGACCCTCGAGATCGAGCTGGTCAACAACACGGACGTGACCGCCAGCCTGCACGTGCACGGCGTCGACTACGAGACCAGCAGCGACGGCACGCGGATGAACGACAGCGTGGTGGAGCCGGGAGGCCGGTACGTCTACACCTGGCGCACCCACGCCCAGTCCACTCGCGCGGACGGCACCATCGAGCCCGGCAGCGCGGGCTACTGGCACTACCACGACCACGTCGTGGGAACCGACCACGGCACCGGCGGCATCCTGCGCGGACTCTACGGGCCGCTGGTGGTACGCCGGACGGGCGACGTGCTGCCGGACAAGACCTTCACCGTCGTCTTCAACGAC
>NZ_JBDJAW010000179.1 GCF_039649665.1 Microbispora sp. ZYX-F-249
GCTCCATCTGACCACGAGCACCGGGGCCACGCCCTTCTCCTGCGGAAGGGCGCCCTCGGGGCAGGGGGCGGCGCGGGTCTGTCACCCCAGGCGACAGACCCGCGTCGCCGTTTCCCCGGTCCACGAGCCGATCCGGACCTACCGCTACCCTGATGGCCACCACTGGGGAGGCCGGCGTGGGCGTCATCGAGACCGCGATCGACACGATCAAACAGATGATCATCGATGGTGAGCTGCGCCCCGGGCAGAAGCTGCCCGTGGAGAAGGACCTCGCCGACCAGCTCGGCGTCGCCCGCAACACCCTGCGTGAGGCCGTACGCGCGCTGATCGCCATGCGGGTCCTGCAGACACGCCAGGGCGACGGCACCTACGTCACCAGCCTGTCCCCGGGCCTT
>NZ_JBDJAW010000180.1 GCF_039649665.1 Microbispora sp. ZYX-F-249
CAGGCCGATCAGGACGATGGCGTAGACGATGTGCTCGTCCATGAAGGGGTTGGTGGTCAGGGGGAGTTCGGCGGCCCACATCAGGAGCAGGAGCAGGGTGCCGGCTCCGGCGGCGATGCGCATGCCGATGCCGAGGATGAGGGCGGTGCCGATGCCGGCCAGGCCGGTCATGAACAGCCAGTCGACCCAGGGCTGTCCGGCGAGGGTGTCGAACAGGCCGCCGAAGGTGTTGTCGGCGGTGCCCTTGAGGAAGCCGGTGGTGGGGCTGCCGCCGTTGATCCAGGCCTTGGCGGCGGGGGTGGCGAAGCCGAAGCCGAACGTCTTGTCCAGGAAGGCCCACAGGAACACCCAGCCGATGGCGATGCGGGCGGCGGCCCAGGCGTAGCGGGCGCG
>NZ_JBDJAW010000181.1 GCF_039649665.1 Microbispora sp. ZYX-F-249
ACGGCTGGGCGGCCAGGCCGACGTCAAGGGCGTGTCCGGCACCTGGAAGGCGCTGACCGAGTCGGTGAACGTCATGGCCGACAACCTCACCGACCAGGTGCGCAGCATCGCCGAGGTGACCACGGCCGTCGCCCGGGGCGACCTGTCGCAGAAGATCCGCGTCGACGCCCGGGGCGAGATCCTGGAGCTGAAGGAGACCATCAACACGATGGTCGACCAGCTCTCGTCGTTCGCCGACGAGGTCACCCGCGTCGCCCGCGAGGTCGGCACCGAGGGACGGCTGGGCGGCCAGGCGACCGTACGCGGGGTGTCGGGCACCTGGAAGGACCTGACCGACTCCGTCAACGTGATGGCGTCCAACCTCACCAGCCAGGTCCGCTCGATCGCC
>NZ_JBDJAW010000182.1 GCF_039649665.1 Microbispora sp. ZYX-F-249
CGGCAGCGGGCAGCCGTCGATCCAGCAGGTGGCGTAGCGGGCGAAGATGGCCCGCCGCTGGGCCGGAGTCGCCAATCTGACCTTGCGGCCCATGTCCAGGACCTGTCCCTCGGCGTCCATGACCAGGCGCACGAGGGTGGAGGTGCGGGCCAGCCGATGCACGGCGGAGATGGGCAGCACCTGCCCGGTCGCCAGCAGCAACCCCGGCGCCGTCCCCCACGCGGTCCTCAACGCCGCGCCCAGCCTCGCCCCCACCTGATCTCCCGCCAGCCCGCCGTCCGACGCTCCCGGTTCTGCTTCCGGTGATGCCTCCGGCTCTGGCCCCGGTGATGCCTGCGGCTCTGGTCCCCGCGCGCCGGGCGCTTCCGGAGTCTGCGCATGGTGG
>NZ_JBDJAW010000183.1 GCF_039649665.1 Microbispora sp. ZYX-F-249
CCTCGGCGACATCGGCGCCCACATCATCGACACCGCGCAGTTCATCGTCGGCCGGTCGCTGACCGGGGTGAGCGCGATCACCGAGACCTTCGTCAAGCAGCGCCCGCTCGCCGAGGGGTCGAGCGGCCTGGCCGGCCAGGGCGGCACCGGTGAGATGGGCGAGGTGACGGTGGACGACGCCGCGCTGTTCATCGGCCGCTTCGAAGGCGGGGCGCTGGGCTCCTTCGAGGCCACCCGGTTCGCCGCGGGCCGCAAGAACGCGCTGCGCATCGAGATCAACGGGTCGCTGGGCAGCCTGTCCTTCGACTTCGAGGCGATGAACGAGCTGTGGTTCCACGACCACACGCTCGACGCCGCCGAGGGCGGGTTCCGGCGGATCCTC
>NZ_JBDJAW010000184.1 GCF_039649665.1 Microbispora sp. ZYX-F-249
CTGCACCCGCCGGAACCCGTGCTCGGCACTGCCGATGGTGTGGTCGTGGAACCACAGCTCGTTCATCGCCTCGAAGTCGAAGGACAGGCTGCCCAGCGACCCGTTGACCTCGACCCGCAGCGCGTTCTTGTGCCCGGTCGCGAACCGGGTGGCCTCGAACGACGCCAGGCCGCCGCCGCTGAGCCGGCCGATGAACAGCGCGGCGTCGTCGACGGTGACCGGGCCCCTCCCGGTGCCGCCGCCGGCGGAGAGCCCGGACGAGCTGGCGGCCAGCGGACGCTCCTTGACGAAGGTCTCGGTCACCGCCGAGACCCCGACGAGCCGCTGACCGGTGATGAACTCGGCGGTGTCGATGATGTGGGCGCCGATGTCGCCGAGC
>NZ_JBDJAW010000185.1 GCF_039649665.1 Microbispora sp. ZYX-F-249
CGCCGCCGAGCTCCTGGTGCTGGTCAACGCCGAATCCCTCCCCACCGACCCCGTGGCCGGTCCCGCCCCCGGCACCGAGCACCCCGAGAGCGCCGACCACCCCGAGACCCCCGAGACATCCGAAGACCCCCAGGACAGCCGGGACGCCCGGCACGCCGAGCAGGCCGACCCCGCCGACCTTGTCGACCATACGGGAACCGGCGACGCCGAGGAGGTTGCGGTAGCCGGTTCAGTGGTAGGCGCGGGTGCCGATGTAGCCGCAGGGGCCGCCGCCGAGAGCACCGCCGAGAGCACCGCCGAGAGCACTGCCAAGAGCACTGCCAAGAGCACTGCCAAGAGCACTGCCAAGAGCGCTGACCTGG
>NZ_JBDJAW010000186.1 GCF_039649665.1 Microbispora sp. ZYX-F-249
GGTCGATGAGGCGTTCGAAGAGTTGGACGGCGTCGTGGTGGCGGCCGGTGAGGGCGCGGGCTTCGGCGAGCCAGAAGCTGCAGGCGAGGAAGGCGCCTTCGCCGCCGGGCAGGCCGTCGACGGGGTTGTCTTCGGCGACGGGGTAGCGCAGGACGAAGCCGTCGGTCATGAGTTCGCGTTCGACGGCGGTGATGGTGCCGGTGACGCGGGGGTCGTCGGGGGGCAGGAAGCCGACGATGGGGATCTGCAGGAGGGCGGCGTCCAGTTCGCGTGAGCCGTAGGACTGGGTGAAGGTGTTGCGTTCGGGGTCGTAGCCCTTGTCGCAGACCTCGGCGTGGATGCGATCGCGCAGCGCGC
>NZ_JBDJAW010000187.1 GCF_039649665.1 Microbispora sp. ZYX-F-249
GGCGAGCAGCTCGTCGAGGTCGTCGGGGGTGGGCGGGCCGGAACGGGTGTGGACGCGCTGCTTGAGATCGGCGTTGTGCAGCAACCCGAAGTCGCGGTTGTTGACCAGCTCGTGCTCCTGACGCTCCCGCAACGCCTCGATCGTCAGCCGCAACTGCTGCTCGGTCTGGTTCATCGGCTCGTTGTACAGATCCGCCACCCGCGAATGCACCCGCAGAATCGTCTGCGCCACACTCAGCTCGTACTCACGCGGCCCCGGCTCGTAGTCCACGAACGTCCCCGGCAGCGTCGCCTCACCCTCATGCCCCGCCGCCAGCGCGATCTCCGCCTCGCCGTACCTGTTCACCGGCCG
>NZ_JBDJAW010000188.1 GCF_039649665.1 Microbispora sp. ZYX-F-249
TGGTGCGCTCCAGAAAGGGAAGTTTCGTGGCTATCAAGTTGCCGGGCGGTCGCACCATCGGCCTGATGACGGCTGGTGCTCTGGCGGGGTCGGTCCTGGTTCTGGGTGGCGCCGCCACCGCTTCGTCGGCGAGTGACGCCGTGTTCTACGCGTGTGTGAACAAGAGCACGCGGTACATGCGCCTGGTGAACGCGACCACCACGTGCAAGACGACCGAGACCAAGGTGTCGTGGAACAAGACCGGTCCGCAGGGTCCGGTGGGCATCGGCGGCACGGGTCCGCAGGGTCCTGCCGGTCCGCAGGGTGCGCGTGGCCAGCAGGGCATGCGCGGCCCGCAGGGTCCGAAGGG
>NZ_JBDJAW010000189.1 GCF_039649665.1 Microbispora sp. ZYX-F-249
CTCGATCCTCGGTCTGCTGATCTTCACGGTGATCACCAACCTGTTCATCCTCAACGGCCTGAACACCGCCGACCAGCTGGTCGCCAAGGGCCTGATCATCGTCGTCGCCGTGCTCCTGCAGCGCCGCGGCCTGAAAGCACATACCTGACCCCCGGCGCAGCCGGCACCCCCCATCCTCTGTCCCAACCGTCCAGGTCCGCCGCCGTACGGTCGCGGTCCCGGACTGCTACGCCCTTTTACATCGCATTTCACCCCCCACTGCAAGGGAGAACGACATGACGCAGAACCCGGGCCGCCGGGGCTTCCTCCTCGGCGGAGCCGTCCTCGGCGCGGGCGCCCTCA
>NZ_JBDJAW010000190.1 GCF_039649665.1 Microbispora sp. ZYX-F-249
GAGCAGTCGATCGGGTGGACGCTTCCGTCCGCGGCGACGCCCTGGAAGGTCTTGCGGACGGTCAGCGGAGTGGACAGCGAGCCGTCGGCGGCCACGGCGACGTCGGCGGACTCGGGGCTGTTGCAGGCGTAGGAGGTGTCCGAAACGGCGGCGCACTGCCCGACGTGGTAGACGTCGCCCGCCTGCAGGCCCACCCCGCTCACGGTGACGACGGCGCCGTCGGAAAGCCCGGTCGAGGGCGTCACCTTGATCGCCGCCGACGCGTTCGCGGGCGACCCCGCGAGTGCGATTCCCAGCCCGAGGGCCAGCACCCCGGTGGCGGCGAGCTTGGACAGGAT
>NZ_JBDJAW010000191.1 GCF_039649665.1 Microbispora sp. ZYX-F-249
AAGGCGCAGTTCGGCGGCCAGCGCTTCGGCGAGATGGAGGTGTGGGCCCTGGAGGCCTACGGCGCGGCGTACGCGCTGCAGGAGCTGCTGACGATCAAGTCCGACGACGTGCTGGGCCGCGTGAAGGTCTACGAGGCCATCGTCAAGGGCGAGAACATCCCCGAGGCGGGCATTCCCGAGTCCTTCAAGGTCCTCATCAAGGAGATGCAGTCGCTCTGCCTGAACGTCGAGGTTCTCTCCAGCGACGGCATGTCCATCGAGATGAGGGACACCGACGAGGACGTCTTCCGCGCGGCGGAGGAGCTCGGCATCGACCTGTCCCGGCGCCCCCA
>NZ_JBDJAW010000192.1 GCF_039649665.1 Microbispora sp. ZYX-F-249
GCTGGGTTGGTCCATCGTCGCGGTCATCAGCGAGTGTCTGATGCGTGGCGTGCTCATTAGTGGAGCACTGGTTATTCAGCCGGTCGTGGTTGCCGGATCTGCTAGTACCGTCGCGGTTCGTGTCTCTTAGGGGGCAGGGCCGCGGAGTGGGAGCGCGGGTTCCGGGGGCCGGGGCTGGTTGGGCACACTGTTGGGTCCTGAGGAAACGGACCGCTGGCCTGCCGCATCGGCGGTGGGTGGGTTTGTTTTCTCCAGGGCTGGTCTCCTGCCATACCGGCTGGAACCTTTCTCCTCTTTGTGGGGGTGGGGTTTGGGTGT
>NZ_JBDJAW010000193.1 GCF_039649665.1 Microbispora sp. ZYX-F-249
CGCCAGTGAGCAAGGTTGTTTCGGGTGATGAAGGTGTCGGGGTGGTCGGCTCCCAGCACTCGCACTTGATCGTCCAGCAGTTCGGTGCCGGTAGCCACGGCCCTGAGTGCGTCGCCGGACTCTCCCTGCCACCGGGCCAGGTGAGCGCGGGCAGTGAGCGTGTACGGGTGGCTGGGTCCCAGCAGCCTCAGACAGTCATCCACCAGTTCGGCGCTGACGGCCACAGCTCCGATGGCGTCACCGGACTCTCCCCGCCACCGGGCGAGCATGCCCCGTGTGAAAAGCGTGTCCGGGTGATCCGGGCCGAG
>NZ_JBDJAW010000194.1 GCF_039649665.1 Microbispora sp. ZYX-F-249
CGGTGACGTACGCGGCCAACGACTGGGGCGGCGGATTCACCACGACCATCACGATCGCCAACACCGGCACCACCGCGATCAACGGCTGGACCCTGAAGTTCACCTTCCCCGGCACCCAGAAGATCAGCCCGCCCGGCTGGTCGGCCACCTGGACCCAGACCGGCGCAGCCGTCACCGCCGTCAACCTCGACTGGAACAAGACCATCAACCCCGGCCAGTCCACCCAGATCGGCTTCCAGGGCACCTACACCGGCGCCAACCCCAAACCGGCCGCCTTCACCCTCAACGGCACCACCTGCTCCTGA
>NZ_JBDJAW010000195.1 GCF_039649665.1 Microbispora sp. ZYX-F-249
GTCGGCGCGGTTCGGCGCACTCCTCTTCGATCACTTCGGTGGTTGTCTTGGCTGTGCGCGGGCTGGTCGCCGGTGTCTCTCTTGTCTTCTTGGGTGTCTGGGTCGGTGGTTTTGCGCCGGGCTGGGGGTTCGGGTAAGTTAGAGGGGTTGCCCCGGAAACGGGGTGGTCGAATTCCTGTCGGTTGGCGGGTTTCGGGTCAAGTTGGTCCCGGCGGGGCGGATTTGACAGGAAACAGCGGGTCGGACAGGATTAAGACACAACGAACGAAGCGAAACGCCCCGGAGCGTAGGGCCTGGTGAA
>NZ_JBDJAW010000196.1 GCF_039649665.1 Microbispora sp. ZYX-F-249
GGGCCGATCTCGGGGGCCATGACTGGCTGCCGCCCGGCCCGGAGCTGCCGCGCGAACGGGGACCGGCCTGGCGGCATCTCTACGTGTACGCGTACCTCGCCCTGGTCGAGGTCGTCAGGGCATACCACCGCGACCACGGCATCCCCGATGCCGTGTCGTGGGCGACCCTCGCGGACCTGGGCCGCAATCTCGCGATCGACCGGCGGATGCACGGCGAGGGCTGGCCGGTCATGCAGGCCTGGCTGACGCTGCACGCTCGCGGCGGCCTCTACGAGCTGGGCCGGCTGCAGCACCAGCGCG
>NZ_JBDJAW010000197.1 GCF_039649665.1 Microbispora sp. ZYX-F-249
TCGGTTGGTGCTGTCACACGGTTGTTCGTGTGGTGGCCTCGGAGCTCGGTCCATCGTCGCGGTCATCGGCGAGTGTCTGATGCGTGGCGTGCTCATTAGTGGAGCACTGGTTATTCAGCCGGTCGTGGTTGCCGGGTCTGCTAGTACCGCCGTGGTCGTGTCTCTTTGGGGCAGGGCCGCGGAGTGGGAGCGCGGGTTCCGGGGGCCGGGGCTGGTTGGGCACACTGTTGGGTCCTGAGGGAACGGACCGTTCGCCTGGCCGCTGCTGTTGCGGTGGTCGTGGTGGTTC
>NZ_JBDJAW010000198.1 GCF_039649665.1 Microbispora sp. ZYX-F-249
TCGAGCAGCAGCTCGGCCTCAGGGAGATCATCTGGGACGTCGACTCCCAGGACTGGAACGGCGCCAGCACCTCCGCCATCGTCCAGGCCGCCGGACGCCTGCAGAACGGCCAGATCATCCTGATGCACGACCAGTACGCCACGACGGTCCAGGCCATCCCGCAGATCGCCGCCAACCTCCGCAGCCGCAACCTGTGCGCCGGCATGATCTCCCCCACCACCGGACGCGCCGTCGCCCCCGACGGCAGCGGGCCCGTCTCCCCGTCCCCGACGATCCCCCAGTC
>NZ_JBDJAW010000199.1 GCF_039649665.1 Microbispora sp. ZYX-F-249
ACTGGGTTGGTCCATCGTCGCGGTCATCAGCGAGTGTCTGATGCGTGGCGTGCTCATTAGTGGAGCACTGGTTATTCAGCCGGTCGTGGTTGCCGGGTCTGCTAGTACCGCCGCGGTTCGTGTCTCTTTGGGGCAGGGCTGCGGAGTGGGAGCGCGGGTTCCGGGGGCCGGGGCTGGTTGGGCACACTGTTGGGTCCTGAGGAAACGGACCGTTTCTCTCTGGGCTGTGGGTGGCCGCCTCTGTCGTAGGGGTGGGTGCTTGGAGTCTGGGGTGGGTT
>NZ_JBDJAW010000200.1 GCF_039649665.1 Microbispora sp. ZYX-F-249
CAACGTCGGTGGTCAGGGCCTGGCCTACAACCAGAAGATCGGGACCGGCATCTTCGTGTTCGGTTACCCGAGCGGGTCGCACCCGGACGGCAACTACGCCTTCACCGGCAAGACCCTCAAGTGGGCCTACGGCAAGACCTTCAAGGCGGCCGCCCCGGCGCTCAAGGCCGAGGAGCTCGTCGGCATCAAGTCCTCCTTCACCGGTGAGGGCTCGATCGGTTCGTCCTGGCTGTACCGCTACAGCAGCACCAAGCGTCTTGGCTACCTC
>NZ_JBDJAW010000201.1 GCF_039649665.1 Microbispora sp. ZYX-F-249
CGAGGGCGCCCGCGCCGAGGACGGCTCCGCTGACCAGGAAACCGCGGCGGCCGACGTTCTTGCTCATATGTGTTTCTCCCTTGGGGATTCGGGGTGATCGTTTCTTGCGGGGTCAGGTATGTGCTTTGAGGCTGCGCCGCTGCAGGAGCACGGCGACGACGATGATCAGGCCCTTGGCGACCAGCTGGTCGGCGGTGTTCAGGCCGTTGAGGATGAACAGGTTGGTGATCACCGTGAAGATCAGCAGACCGAGGATCGAA
>NZ_JBDJAW010000202.1 GCF_039649665.1 Microbispora sp. ZYX-F-249
TGGTATCGCGGGTGATGCGGCCGCAGCCGTCGCAGCGTTCGAACAGCTACTGGCTGATCGCCAGCGAGTACTCGGCCCGGATCACCCGGACACACTTTTCACACGGGGCATGCTCGCCCGGTGGCGGGGAGAGATGGCCCGGGGACAAGGTGACGGTGACATTCGCTCGTGAGACGCGAAGGTTGACCTCAACGATTCACGAGGTGGCCGTCCCTCCAGGAGTCCTTGCCGACCTTGCGGCGATGCCCATAATC
>NZ_JBDJAW010000203.1 GCF_039649665.1 Microbispora sp. ZYX-F-249
GCGCCGACCACCCCGAGACCCCCGAGACATCCGAGGACCCCCAGGACAGCCGGGACGCCCGGCACGCCGAGCAGGCCGACCCCGCCAACCTTGTCGACCATGCGGGAACCGGCGACGCCGAGGAGGTTGCGGTAGCCGGTTCAGGGGTAGGCGCGGGTGCCGATGTAGCCGCAGGGGCCGCTGCCGAGAGCACCGCCGAGAGCACTGCCGAGAGCACTGCCGAGAGCGCTGCCGAGAGCGCTGACCTGT
>NZ_JBDJAW010000204.1 GCF_039649665.1 Microbispora sp. ZYX-F-249
ACGTCCAGGCACTTGTTCGCGCCGACCGCGGTGATGGTGCCGTCGGAGTTGAAGCGCCACTTCTGGTTGTTCTGGCCGTTGCAGTCCCAGATGATGACCGCGGTGCCGTCGGCGGTGCCGCCGCCGTTCACGTCCAGGCACTTGTTGCCGTAGACCCGCAGCTCACCCGCGCTGGTCGAGGTCCACTGCTGGTTGGCCTGCCCGTTGCAGTCCCAGATGTTCACCTGCGCGCCGTT
>NZ_JBDJAW010000205.1 GCF_039649665.1 Microbispora sp. ZYX-F-249
AGTTCGAGCTGCATCTCCGGGGTCGGCACGCCGACGAGCACGACCGTCCCGGCGAGGTCGCGGGCGTAGAAGGCCTGCTTGTAGGTCTCGGGGCGGCCCACCGCCTCGATCACGACGTCCGCGCCGAACCCGCCGGTCAGGTCGCGGATCGCCTCCACCGCGTCGGTGTCCCGGGAGTTCACGGTGTGCGTGGCGCCGAAGCCGCGGGCCCAGTCGAGCTTG
>NZ_JBDJAW010000206.1 GCF_039649665.1 Microbispora sp. ZYX-F-249
GACCTCGACACCGCGCCGGTGACGCCCAAGATGCGGGCGCTGCTGCGCATCGCGGCCTCCGTACAGCGCGGCGGCAGGGAGGTGACCGAGGAACAGGTCGCCGCCGCCCGCGCCGAGGGCGCCACCGACCTGGAGATCCACGACACCGTCCTCATCGCCGCCGCCTTCTGCATGTTCAACCGGTACGTCGACGGCCTCGGCACGGT
>NZ_JBDJAW010000207.1 GCF_039649665.1 Microbispora sp. ZYX-F-249
CGGGTCCGCCCCGGCAAGGGCGGCGGGCTGGAAGGGGAGTTCTACCTCCCGCGTGAGCACGCCGCCCGGTTGCAGGCGTTGCTGGATGCCTACGCCAGGCCCAAAGCGGAGGGTGATGACCGGCCGCTGCGGGTGCGTCAGGCGGATGCGTTCATGGCGTTGCTGGAGGAGAAGATCGCCGCCGAGCTCCTGGTGCTGGT